>NZ_JAPFCE010000048.1:0-38347 GCF_026240895.1 Pseudomonas sp. DCB_AW | reverse complement strand
CCGCTCCCACAGGTACTGCACCGCATTCGAAATGGGTGAAGTACCTGTGGGAGCGGGTTTACCCGCGAAGAGGCCGGTGCAGGCAATCAGAGGTCGGCGTCCTCCACCACCCTCACCTTCTGCGCATCCAGCGCATAGGCCGCATCCGCCAGGTCGTTGCTGACCTTCTCCACCTTCAACGCCCCGCTAACCCACAGCGGCGTGTAGATGTCGTCGATTTTCAGCCCCTTCGGGTAGCGCACCAGCACCAACTGGTTCGGTGGCGGTGGCGGCACGTGGATGCAGGCGCCCGGGTACGGCACCAGGAAAAACAGCGTGCTGTTGCCCTTGGCATCGCTCTCCAGCGGCACCGGGTAACCGCCCAGGCGAATCTGCTTGCCGTTCATGGCGGCCACGGTCTTGGTCGAATACATCACCGCCGGCAATCCTTTGCTCTGCTTGAGGCCGCCCTTGTCGGTGAAGGTGCCCATGGCCTCCGGCGAGTTGTGGTCGATTTCGGGCATCTGCTCAAGGGCCTTCTGGTCCGACTTGGGCATCAGCTCCAGCCAGTCGGTTTCGGGCAGCTCGGCACGGGCCAGGGTGCTGGCCAGAAGCAAGGGGATGAGAAATAAGGCACGCATGAAAATGCTCGGCAACTCGGATGAATTGCCGAGCATTCTAAACAGTATTCAGCGTTTCTTGATTAATCCGTAGATCACCAGAAGGACGACGGCACCGACCAGCGCGCCGAAGAACCCTGCGGCCTGCCCCGCCTGATAAATGCCCAGTGCCTGGCCGCCGTAGGTGGCGAGCAAGGAGCCGGCAATACCCAGCAGGATGGTCATGATCCAGCCCATGCTGTCGTCGCCCGGCTTGATGAAGCGGGCCAGCAGGCCAACGATGAGGCCGATGAAGATGGTTCCAATGATGCCCATGGCAATCCCTCTGCAGTGAAGATGGAACAAGCCAAAGCCTAGACGGGCTTTGGCTTGTTGCCATGTTCAGAGGGCAAGCCGCTTGCAGAAGTTCGATTTACAGCCCGATCAGTTGCTGATCAGCGCCTCTACTTCGGCAATCTTGCGCTCGAGGGTGGCCATGTCCTGGCAACGCAGGGTGGCATGGCCAACCTTGCGCCCGACCTTGAAGGCCTTGCCATAGTGGTGCAGGTGGCAGTCTTCGATGGCAACCACTTTGTCCACCGCGGGTACTTCGCCGATGAAGTTGAGCATGGCGCTCTCACCGACCTTGGCAGTCGAGCCCAGCGGCAGGCCGGCAACGGCGCGCAGGTGGTTCTCGAACTGGCTGCACTCGGCGCCTTCGATGGTCCAGTGCCCGGAGTTGTGCACACGCGGGGCGATTTCGTTGGCCTTCAGGCCGCCGTCGACTTCGAAGAACTCGAACGCCATCACGCCGACATAGTCCAGCTGCTTCAGCACACGGCCGACGTAGTCTTCGGCCAGGCCTTGCAGCGGGTGCGCTTCGCTGGCCACCGACAGGCGCAGGATGCCGCTCTCGTGGGTGTTGTGCACCAGCGGATAGAAGCGGGTTTCGCCATCGCGGGCACGGACGGCCACCAGCGAGACTTCGCCGGTGAACGGCACGAAGCCTTCCAGCAGGCACGGCACGCTGCCCAGCTCGGCGAAGGTGTCGACCACGTCTTCAGCACTGCGCAGGACCTTCTGGCCCTTGCCGTCGTAGCCCAGTGTGCGGGTCTTGAGCACGGCTGGCAGGCCGATGCTGGCGACCGCGGCGTCCAGGTCTGCCTGGGAGAGGATGTCGGCGAAGGCCGGGGTCGGAATACCCAGGTCGCGGAACATGCTCTTCTCGAACAGGCGGTCGCGGGCAATACGCAGCGCTTCGGCGCTTGGGTAGACCGGGACGAACTGCGAGAGGAAGGCCACGGTTTCGGCCGGGACGCTTTCGAACTCGAAGGTCACCAGGTCGACTTCGTCGGCCAGCTGGCGCAGATGGTCCTGGTCACCGTAGTCGGCGCGCAGGTGCTCGCCCAGAGGGGCGGCGCAGGCATCTGCAGCCGGGTCGAGGAACGCGAAGTTCATGCCCAGCGGAGTACCCGCCAGGGCCAGCATGCGGCCGAGCTGGCCACCACCGATTACACCGATCTTCATGGAGTCAGCCTCAAGCCTGGCGCGGGTCTGGATTGTCCAGCACGGTGTCGGTCTGTTCCGTGCGGAACTGCTTGAGCGCCGCGTGGTACTGCGGGTACTTGGCGCCCAGGATGCTCGCCGACAGCAATGCAGCGTTGATCGCGCCCGCCCGGCCGATGGCCAGGGTCGCAACCGGAACGCCCGCCGGCATCTGCACGATCGACAGCAGCGAATCGACACCCGACAGCATCGACGACTGCACCGGCACGCCCAGCACCGGCAGGTGGGTCTTGGCGGCGCACATGCCTGGCAGGTGGGCTGCGCCACCGGCACCGGCGATGATCACCTCGATGCCACGGCCTTCGGCCTCTTCGGCATACTGGAACAG
Organism: Pseudomonas sp. DCB_AW; assembly: GCF_026240895.1. Classification (NCBI taxonomy): domain Bacteria; kingdom Pseudomonadati; phylum Pseudomonadota; class Gammaproteobacteria; order Pseudomonadales; family Pseudomonadaceae; genus Pseudomonas; species Pseudomonas sp. DCB_AW. The sequence continues at coordinate 35,875 of NZ_JAPFCE010000048.1, read as the reverse complement.
CAGATCCGGGGTGCGGTGGGCGGAAACCACCTTCACTTCGTAGGGAATGCCGAGTTTTTCCAGCATATCGGCGGTGTGGCTAAGGGTGGACCAATCGGACTTGGAGCCCATGATCACGCCAACCAGTGCACTCATCGTCGAGCCTCTTCGCTTGTGCGCCCTTGGGCGCGTCAAAAAACAACAAGCCACGCGGGACGACCGGCGTGGCTTGTTTGCTGATCAGGACCGGAGCTATCCGGTCTAAAGGCCGCGCAGTATACCGTAACCCTGGGCGATGCTGGCACCCCCGGCGACCAACTGTCGGCCTTATTTTTCGGGGCTTTGGCTGACTTTTGGGTCAACCGCCGCCGCCCCTTCCAGCTTGCGCCACAACAAGCGCACGTTGGCCTTGCGCACCAGGGCGCAGCGGTACAGGCGGATTTCCAGGGGCACGTGCCATTGGCTGCCACCGCAGATGGCCAGCTCACCCCGCTCCAGCTCGCCGCGCATCGACAGGCGGGGCACCCAGGCAATGCCCATGCCCTCCAGCGCCATGCTCTTGAGGCTGTCGGCCATGGCGGTTTCATAAACAGTGGTGTAGCGCAGGTTGCGCTGGCGCAGCAGCAGGTTCACCGAACGGCCGAGGAAGGCACCGGCGGTGTAGGCCAAAAGTGGCACGCTGCCCTCGCCTTCCAGGTCGAACAAGGGCTGGCCGTCGGCATCCACAGCACACACCGGCAACATTTCGGTGGTGCCCATGTGCAACGACGGGAAGATCTCGGCATCCATCTGCAGCGCGGCATCGGGGTCATAGAAGGCCAGCATCAGGTCGCAACCGCCTTCGCGCAGGGCATGCACCGCATCACCCACGTTGGTCGCCACCAGACGGGTGGCGATGTTCAACCCGTCGTTGCGCAACTGGGCCACCCAACGAGGGAAAAACCCCGACGCCAGGGAGTGCGCCGCCGCCACTTGGATAACCTCGCCCTGGCCACCTTCGAGGTGGTGCAAATGGCGCAGAATTTCGCTCAACTGGTCGACAACGGTGCGCGCCGTGACCAGAAACAGCTGCCCGGCCTCGGTCAGTTCAATCGGCGTGCGGGAACGATTCACCAGCTGCAGGCCCAAGGCTGCTTCGAGGCTGCGAATACGTCGACTGAAGGCCGGTTGAGTGACGAAACGCCGCTCTGCCGCTTGCGAAAAACTGCGCGTGGCAGCCAGGGCGCTGAAGTCTTCCAGCCATTTGCTTTCCAGGTTCACGAAGCACATCTCCCGGCGTGCACCAAAATGGAACACGCTCGAATGTCAATTGGCGTCACATGAAACACTATGCCGTTTGTGCATAGGTTAGCGTGCAACAGCATTGGCCGCAAAATCCTCTTCGGGCCTAGGATTAGCGCCATTCCGGCATGTGCCGGGTCAAATTCGAGATGATATACATCATGTCTGCCGCTGCATCGTTCCGCGTCGAAAAAGATCTGCTGGGTACCCTTGAAGTTCCTGCTGATGCCTACTACGGCATCCAGACCCTGCGCGCTGCCAACAACTTCCACCTCTCCGGTGTTCCGCTGTCGCACTACCCGAAACTGGTAGTGGGCCTGGCGATGGTCAAGCAGGCTGCTGCTGACGCCAACCGAGAGCTGGGGCACCTGAGCGATGCCAAGCACGCCGCCATCAGCGCCGCCTGCGGCCGGCTGATCAAAGGCGACTACCACGAGCAGTTCGTGGTGGACATGATTCAAGGCGGTGCTGGTACTTCTACCAACATGAACGCCAACGAAGTCATCGCCAACATCGCGCTGGAGGCCATGGGCCACCAGAAGGGTGAGTACCAGTACCTGCACCCGAACAACGACGTGAACATGGCGCAGTCGACCAACGACGCCTACCCGACTGCTATCCGTCTGGGTCTGCTGCTGGGTCATGACGCCCTGCTCGCCAGCCTCGACAGCCTGATCCAGGCCTTCGCCGCCAAAGGTAAAGAGTTCGACCACGTACTGAAGATGGGCCGTACCCAGCTGCAGGACGCCGTGCCGATGACCCTGGGCCAGGAATTCCGCGCCTTCGCCACCACCATGACCGAAGACCTCAACCGTCTGCGTTCGCTGGCGCCGGAGCTGCTGACCGAAATCAACCTGGGTGGTACTGCCATCGGTACCGGCATCAACGCCGACCCGGGCTACCAGATGCTCGCCGTACAGCGCCTGGCAACCATCAGCGGCCAGCCGCTGGTCCCGGCTGCCGACCTGATCGAAGCCACCTCCGACATGGGCGCCTTCGTGCTGTTCTCCGGCATGCTCAAGCGTACCGCGGTCAAGCTGTCGAAGATCTGCAACGACCTGCGCCTGCTGTCCAGCGGCCCGCGTACCGGCATCAACGAGATCAACCTGCCAGCGCGTCAGCCAGGCAGCTCGATCATGCCAGGCAAGGTCAACCCGGTTATCCCGGAAGCCGTCAACCAAGTGGCTTTCGCCATCATGGGCAACGACCTGGCCCTGACCGTCGCCGCCGAAGGTGGCCAGCTGCAGCTGAACGTGATGGAGCCGCTGATCGCCTACAAGATCTTCGACTCGATCCGCCTGCTCCAGCGCGCCATGGACATGCTGCGCGAGCACTGCATCGTCGGCATCACTGCCAACGAACAGCGCTGCCGTGAACTGGTCGAGCACTCGATCGGCCTGGTCACCGCCCTGAACCCTTACATCGGCTACGAAAACGCCACCCGTATCGCCCGTGTTGCCCTGGAAACAGGCCGCGGTGTGCTGGAACTGGTGCGCGAAGAGAAGCTGCTGGACGAAGAGATGCTCAACGACATCCTGCGCCCAGAAAACATGATCGCACCGCGTCTGGTTCCGCTGAAGGCGTAACCGACCGCTTCAACTGTCTCACCAGGTCGAGGGACTAGACACCTCTCAACCTTTCAAAGGCCCGAGCGCATGCATCGGGCCTTTTTTTTGCCTGCATGATCTGGCGCGGTTGCGCTGCCCCAGGTTTGCGGCACACAACTTGCTCCATAATGCATCCCAACCAACGGGATACCGAGCATGCTGCACAGCCACCTGACCACCCTCAACGCGGTTTCGCTGATCCTCAACGTCTTTCAGGCAGAGGGTTGCGAAGCTTCGGCCTTGCTCGCTGGCAGCGGCATCGGCCCGGCGGACCTGGGGCATGCAGACGCGCGCATCACCACCCAGCAAGAGCTGCAGGTGTGTGCCAATGCCGTCGCCCGGCGCGAAGACATCGGCCTGGAGCTGGGCCAGCGCATGCACGTGTCGTGCTATGGCATGCTCGGTTACGCCCTGCTCTCCAGTGCCACTTTGGGTGACGCCTTGCGCCTGGCGCTGCGCTTTCCGGCACTGCTGGGAACAGTCTTCCAACTGCGCCTGATCGACGACGGCCAGCGTGTCTGGCTCAGCGCCAGCGATTACCGCGACAGCCCGGCGCTGACCGCTTTCAATGCAGAGTTCTGCCTGGTCTCGCTGAAAGTGATTTGCGACGACTTGCTGGGCCGGCCCCTGCCACTGCTCGGCAGCCGCTTCGAGCATGCTCGGCCGGGATACCACAGCCTTTATACCCGTGCCTTCCAATGCCCGATCGGCTTCGCGGCCGAGGACAACGCGTTTGCCTTCGAGCGGCGCTGGCTGGATACGCCGCTACCGTTGGCCGACCCCATTACCCACAAAGCCATGAGCGAGCGCTGCCGGCGCCTGAACCTCGAGTTCACAGGGCGTCAGGCCTGGCTGGGCAAGATTCGCCAGCTGCTGGCCCAACAACTGGACGCAGCGCCCGGGCTTGAGGGTTTGGCGCGGCAGATGAACTGCTCATCGCGGACCCTGCGTCGGCACCTGCAGGCGCTGGGCAGCAGTTATCAACAGCTGCTCGATGAGCTGCGTTTCGAGCGGGCCAAGCAGTTGTTGGCCGATGAACAGATGCCGATCTACCGGATTGCCGAAACCTTGGGGTTCAGCGAAACGGCCAGCTTCCGCCATGCGTTCCAGCGCTGGAGTGGCGTGGCGCCCAGCCACTTTCGCGGTTGACCTGGGCGGGCCTCTTCGCGGGCAAGCCCGCTCCCACAGGATCTCCACAACTCTGGGATATTGTGGTGTACCTGTGGGAGCGGGCTTGCCCGCGAAAAGGCCGGCACATTAAACCCGGCCAGCGACCTTGGCCACATCGATCCCCTTTTGGCCGTTTGCGTCGTTCTCCGCTACCGGGCTGCCCCTGAAAATGGGCCCACGCCAGTCCAACCGGAGAACAACAATGCTGACGATCTATTCCGATGACCACCGCCTGCACCACGGCCGCTGCGAGCTGATCGACGGCAAGCTGATGCCCTGCTTCGAAATGCCTTCGCGCGCCGACCATGTGCTCGATCAAGTGAACAAGCGCCAGCTGGGCGACGTGAAGGCGCCGGACGACTTCGGCCGCGCGCCGCTGCTGCGCGTCCACAGCGCCGACTACCTGGACTTTTTTGAAGGCGCTTGGGCGCGCTGGGCCGCGTTGGGCCACGAAGGCGACCTGCTGCCTTTCACCTGGCCAGCCCGCACCCTGCGCCAGGTCAAACCCACCGGCCTGCATGGCGAGCTTGGCTACTACAGCTTCGACGCCGGTGCACCGATTACCGCCGGTACCTGGCAAGCCGCCTACAGCGCCGCCCAAGTCGCGCTCACGGCCCAGGCCGCCATCCAGCAAGGCGCCCATTCGGCGTTCGCCCTGTGCCGCCCACCGGGGCACCATGCCGCCGGCGAAGTGATGGGCGGTTACTGCTACCTGAACAACGCTGCCATCGCTGCCCAGGCCTTCCTGGACCAAGGCCGCGCCAAAGTCGCCATCCTCGACGTCGACTATCACCACGGCAACGGCACCCAAGACATCTTCTACAGCCGCAGCGATGTGTTCTTCGCCTCGATCCACGGCGACCCGCAGGACGAATTCCCGTTCTTCCTCGGCTATGCCGACGAAACGGGCGAAGGCGCAGGTGAAGGCTGCAACATCAACTACCCGTTGCCGGCCGGCAGTGACTGGGCCGCCTGGAGCGCAGCGCTGGAAGACGCGTGCCAGCGCATCGCTGCCTACGACGCCGATGTGCTGGTGATCTCGCTCGGGGTAGACACCTTCAAGGACGACCCAATCTCCCAGTTCAAGCTGGACAGCTCTGACTACCTGGAAATGGGCAAACGCATCGCCCAGCTCGGCAAGCCGACCCTGTTCGTGATGGAAGGCGGCTACGCTGTGGAAGAAATCGGCATCAATGCGGTCAATGTGCTGGAAGGTTTCCAGCGCGCCCAGCCAGGAGCCCGATAATGGCCCGACTCAAGCGTCTGCTCGCCCCGATCATCGCTGCCACCCTGTTCACCGGCGCCCTGCAGGCACAGGCCGAACAGCGCACCCTGCGGGTCTACAACTGGTTCGACTACATCACCCCGCAGACCTTGGTCGACTTTCAGAAAGACAGCGGCGTAAAGCTGATCTACGACATTTTCGACACCAACGAGGCACTGGAAGCCAAGCTGCTGACCGGCAACTCCGGGTATGACGTGGTGGTGCCGTCCAACGTGTTCCTTGCCAAGCAGATCGAGGCTGGCGTGTTCCAGCCACTGGACCGCAGCAAGCTGCCGAACTGGCAACACCTGGACCCGGCACTGATGAAGCTGATCGAGGCCAACGACCCCGGCAACAAGTTTGCCGTGCCCTACATGTACGGCACCGTGCTGATCGGCTTCAACCCGGCCAAGGTCAAGGCTGCGCTGGGTGAGAACGCGCCTGTGGACAGCTGGGACCTGATCTTCAAGGAAGAGAACATCGCCAAGCTCAAGCAGTGCGGCGTTGCCTTGCTCGATTCGCCCTCGGAGATCTTGCCACTGGCCCTGCAATACCTGGGCTTGCCGCCCAACAGCGACAAGCCGGCCGACTACAAGAAGGCCGAAGAGCTGCTGCTGAAGATTCGCCCGCACGTCACGTACTTCCATTCCTCCAAGTACATGGCCGACATCGCCAACGGCGACATCTGCGTGGCGGTGGGCTACAGCGGCAGCTTCTCGCAGGCCGCCAACCGGGCCCGCGATGCGAAGAATGGCGTGGTGGTCGACATGCGCCTGCCCAAGGAAGGTGCGCCGATCTGGTTCGATATGCTGGCCATTCCGAAAAACGCCGCCAACGCCGAAGACGCCCACACCTTCATCAACTACCTGCTGCGCCCGGAGGTGATTGCGCCGATCAGTGATTTTGTCGGCTATCCGAACCCGAACAAGGACGCCACCGAGAAGGTGAACCCGGCGATTCGCAATAACCCCAACCTTTACCCGACGGCGGAAGCAATGGCCAAGCTGTACACCCTCAAGCCGTTGCCACGCGACGCCGAGCGCGCGCGCACCAGGGCCTGGACGCGCATCAAGTCCGGCACCTAGATGGTATGTAGGCCACAGCCCACATCGCTGTAGGAGCAGCCTTGCGCTGCGAAGAGGCCAGTAAACCCAGCAGCATCTTCGCTGCCTTTACCGGCCTCTTCGCAGCACAAGGCTGCTCCTACCGGGGTATGGCTTGGCGCAAAGGGTGTCGATTGGGCCGCACAGCGGCCCCGTTCACTTTCGCCAGGCACTGCGCAATCGCATCAGTGCATTGGCGATGTCGCCTTCCGGCACAGCCGCAAACCCCAGCACCAACCCTGCCCGCTTATCCACAGGCACCTCGCTGTCATCCAACCAGTAACTACTCAGCGGATTCACCTCAACGCCAACCGCTTCAGCCTTAGCGACCAACGCTTGTTCCCGCGCAAAGTTATCCACATCCACCTTCACGTGGAGCCCCGCCGCCACTTCCGGCATGGCGCCCAAGCCTGGAACATCCACAGGCCAGCCCGCCTTGAGCACGTTGCGCCGGCTCAGCGCCGCCCGGCGCATACGCCGGATGTGCCGCTGGAAATGCCCCTGGGCCATGAACTCGGCCATCACGCACTGGCTACTGACCTCCGAATGCCGCATGGCCAACGCCCGCCCCTGGCTAAAGGCCTGCACCAGGCGCCCAGGCAGCACCAGGTAGCCCAGGCGTAGCGCGGGGAAGGCAATCTTGCCGAACGTGCCGATGTACAGTACCCGCCCCTGCCGGTCCAATGCCGCCAGCGGTGCCAATGGCGCACCGCTGTAGCGGTACTCGCCGTCGTAATCGTCTTCGATGATCCAGCCATCGCTACGCTCGGCCCAGGCCAGCAATGCCAGGCGCCGTGCCAGGCTCATGGTTACCCCGGTCGGGTACTGGTGGGCTGGCGTCACATAGGCCAGGCGGCAGTCCGCCAGTTGCATCAGCCGCTGGCAATCCATGCCCTCGTCATCCACTGGCACACCCATCACCCTGCCACCCGCCACGGCGAAGGTATGCCCGGCGGCCCGGTAGCCCGGGTTTTCCACAGCCACCCCCTCGCCAGGCTGCAACAGCAACTGTGCACAAAGGCTGATGGCCTGCTGTGCACCACTGGTGATCACAATTTGTTCAGCCGTGCACGATAAGCCCCGCGAACGGCGTAAGTAGGTGGCAATCAGCTCACGCAGCTGCAGCTCGCCTGCGGGTTCGCCGTAGCCCAGCTGCGCAGGGTCCGGGTTACGCCAGAAACCCGCTTGCAGCTTGGCCCAGACGTCAAACGGGAACAGATCGAAGGCCGGAATACCCACCCGGAATGCGCGCGGCGCGCCACTTCTGGGAGGCGGCAAATGGTTACTTTTCAGACGCTCCAAAGGCTCGCTGGTGCGCTCACAGCTGGATAAATCCTCAGTCTTTTCTGAGGAAAATGTGGATAAACCTGTTGATAACCCTAGGGATAACCCTGTGGACAGTTGTGTGGATAGTTTATCGAGCTGGGTGACATAGGTGCCGTCCCCCACCCGGCTCTCGATATACCCTTCGGCATACAACTGGTCGTAGGCACGCACCACACTGTTGCGCGACAGCGCGAGGATGGCTGCCAGGTCACGGCTGGCCGGTAACCGCGTACCGCTGCTCAGGCGCCCATCCAGCACCCGTGCACGCAAGGCCTGGTAAAGCTGCTGGCTGAGCCCTCGCTGGCGGTCCAGCACGATGCCAGCGGGGTCGAAGGGCAAGATGAGGGGGCGCTTGTTCACCGTATTGGACCTGTCAAATCAGTCATAAATGGATCTTACACAGAACCAATAGCCTGCCTAGGATGGAGCCATTCGACAAGGAACCCACCATGTACAACAGCAAGCCCCACCAGGAACACGACCTCGATCGCCTGCACCAGCACATGGCCGATACTCGCCTTGCCGTGCTTATCAGCCACGGCGAACACGGGCTGCTGGCCACCCACCTGCCGGTGTTGATCGACCCCGAGCAAGGCGAGTTCGGCACGGTCTACGCGCACTTGGCGCGGGCCAATGCTCAGTGGAAAGACCTGGAGCAAGGCACTGAAGCGCTGCTGGTGTTCCCCGGCGCTGACGCTTATGTCAGCCCCAGCTACTACCCCAGCAAGGCCGAGAACCCCAAGGTGGTACCGACCTGGAACTACCTGGCGGTGCACGCCTACGGCCCGGTTGAAGTGATCCACGAAGCCGCGCCCCTGCTGCAGATCGTCAGCCGCCTGACCGACCGTCACGAGCAGGGCCGCAGTGAACCCTGGAAGGTCTCCGACGCCCCCAGCGACTACCTCGACGGCATGCTGCGCGCCATTGTCGGCATACGCCTGCCGATCGCCCGCCTGCAAGGCGCCCGCAAGCTCAGCCAAAACCGTTCGGCCGAGGACATCGCAGGCGTGCGTGAAGGCCTGAGCGGCAGTGCCGACTACCCTGACAACCAACTGGCGGCGCACATGCGCCAACTCTGAAGGAAAAGCCCATGCCCAGCGTCACTCTGCGCCCCGTCAGCGCCAACGACCATGCAGCCTGGCTTGCCCTGTGGCAGGCTTACTTGCGCTTCTATGAGACCGAATTGGCCGAAGCGGTCAGCGCCAACACCTGGCAGCGCCTGCTCGACCCCAACGAGCCCACCCACTCGGCCCTGGCCTGGGTCGATGGCAAGGCCGTAGGAATGGTCAACTGGATCTATCATCGTTCCAACTGGAGCATCGAAAATTCGTGCTACCTGCAGGACCTTTATGTGGATAACACGCAGCGCGGCCTGGGCATCGGCCGCCAACTGATCGAGCATGTCTATGCCACTGCCAAGGCTGCCGGCTGCGCTAAGGTGCACTGGCTGACCCACGAGACCAACGCCACCGCCATCAGCCTGTACCAACAGGTCGCCGAGCGGCCGGGCTTCATTCAATTCCGCAAAGGGCTGTAGGCACGACATGACTGACGCACTGAACTGGAAACCCGCCACCGCGCCCACGGCAGCGCCCATCGAGGGCCACTTCATCCGCCTGGAAAAACTCGACCCGGCGCGCCACGGCGACGACCTCTGGGACGTACTGCAAGGCCCGAATGCCGACCCGGCCCTGTGGGATTACCTGCCCTATGGCCCATTCCCGGAACGCAGCGCCTTCGACCGCTGGCTGCAGGGCCATGCCGCCAGCACCGACCCGTTGTTCTATACCGTCATCGACCGCCCCACCGGCCAGGCTCAGGGCATTCTCAGCCTGATGTCGATCGTGCCCGAACATGGCCGCATCGAGATCGGCCACATCGCCTTCGGCGCCGCCATGCAGCGCACGCCCAAGGGCACCGAAGCGGTGTACCTGTTGGGCAAGCGGGCGTTCGAGCTGGGCAACCGCAGGCTTGAGTGGAAGTGCAACAACGCCAATGCCCGCTCCAAGCGCGCGGCAGAACGGTTTGGCTTTGTCTACGAAGGGGTTTTCCGCAAGCACCTGGTGGTCAAGGACCACAACCGCGACACCGCGTGGTACTCGATTACCGATGATGAATGGCCACAGGTGGCGGCAGGGTTCGAGCGCTGGTTGAGTGCCGACAACCAGCGCCCTGAGGGGCAAGCCAGGACGCTGGAAGCCTGCCGCAACGGGTGATCAGGCCAGGTTGGCCTTGAGCGCCGAAATGTGCTCCGGGCCAATACCACAGCAACCGCCGAGCAGGCTCGCGCCGCGTTGCCGCCAGTTGCTGGCCCAGCTCAGGTAGCCCGGTGGGTCGAGGTCTTCACGCAGCTCATCGAGGCCATCGTTGGCGGTGGCGTCCTTGGGCTGTGGCGGGAATGCATTGGCGTAGGCGCCGATGGCGATGTCCACGCCCAGGCGCTCGAAGGTCTCGCGCGCCACATCCAGCGCCGCGCCAATCACCTCAGGCTGGCTGCAGTTGAACAACAGCGTACTGACACCCAGCCCGGCAATCGCTTCGGCCGCGTCGGCGACCGTTTGTCCGGAACGCAGCCGCGGTACGTCGATATCACCTTCGTCCTGCAGCGTGAACGATACCCAGAACGGCCTGCCGTCCTGTGGCAATTGCGCGCCGATGGCCCGAACTTCTTCGATCGAGCTCTGGGTTTCTGCCAGCCACAGGTCCACGTAGGGCGACAGGCCGGCCAGCAGGGGGGTCAGCACTTCGGCGACGCGCTCGGGCTGATACAGGTCCGGGCGATAAGAGCCGAACAACGGCGGCAGCGAACCGGCAACGCGTACCGGCGCGGCAGCCGCATCGGCTGCAGCACGGGCCAATTGCCCCGCCGTTGCAGCCAATGTGCGCCCTTCCTGGGCAAACCGCTCTTCACCAATATGGAAGGGCACTACCGCATAGCTGTTGCTGGTGATGACCTGAGCCCCGGCCTCGATATACGCCGCATGCACCGCCAGCACCGCCTCAGGTGCTTCGCTCAAGGCCTGCGCTGACCACTCGGGCTGCCGAAACGGCGCACCACGACGCTGCAGCTCTCGCCCCATACCGCCATCCAGAATTACCAGCGATCGTTCGCCCATATGACTATCACTTATATGTTTATGAATAAAATTCATTAGTGTGCAACTTGTTATAACTATTAAATACCCAGCACCGATTGTCCAACAACTTTTTCAGGTACTTCCATGCGCTTGCTTACCTTGCTCGGCACCGGCCTCATCGCCCTGTGTGCCACCACTCAAGCCTTCGCAGGCGCCACGTTGGAGCGAGTGGAATCGCGCAAGGAAATGGTCAACGTGCTGATGGAAAGCTATCCGCCGTTCTCGTTCCTGAACGCGCAGAACCAGCTCGATGGTTTTGACGTGGATGTGGCCAAGGCCGTGGCCGAAAAACTGGGCGTCAAGCTGCGCCTGGAAACGCCGTCCTGGGATGTGATTGCCGCGGGCCGCTGGAGTGGCCGCTACGACCTTTGCATCTGCTCCATGACGCCAAGCAAGGCGCGCGCCGAGGTGTTTGATTTCCCGGTCGAGTACTATGCCTCGCCCGCCGTGATCGTGGTCAACGCCAAGGACGATCGCATTCATTCGGCCAAGGACCTGGATGGCCGCAAGGTCGGCTTGACCAGCGCATCCAGCTACGAGAGCTACCTGAACAAGAACCTGGTCATCGAAGGCAACGAAGACAAAAAAATCGATTACCCCTTCGAAATGGTGCAAATCGCCCCCTACGACACCGACAACGTCGCCTTCCAGGACCTGGGCCTGGGTGCCGGCGTGCGCCTGGACGCGATCCTGACCAACCTGGTCACCGCCCAGCCTCGCCTCGACCAGGACAAACGCTTCAAACTGGCCGGCGCGCCGCTTTATGAAGAACCCAACTCGGTGGCCATCGAAAAAGGCGACCCGGAGTGGGATGCCAAGCTGCGCCAAGTCTTCGCCGAGCTCAAGGCCGACGGTACCTTGGCCAAGCTGTCCCAGAAATGGATCGGCGCCGATATCAGTAAATGAGTGCTCATCAACCTGCCCCTCGCCCGACTGCCAAAGCCTCGGGCGCAGGACTGTTCGGATTCCGCACACGCCTATACCTGACCTGGGTTGGGCTGTTTGTGCTGTTTGCCGCGTTTTTCCTGAGCTTTGACCTCAAGTTTTCGATCATTGTCGAGAAATTCCCGTATCTGGCGGGGTTCAAGCTCGGGCCGAACGGCTTCTTGCAGGGCGCGGCGCTGACCCTGTTCCTGTGCGTGTGCTCCATCGTCGTTTCCGTGGCACTGGGCTTCGCTGCAGCGCTGGCACGCCTGTCGAGCAGCGCAGTGCTGCTGGGCATCGCCAGCTTCTACACGTCGTTCTTCCGTGGCACACCGCTCCTGATCCAGATCCTGCTGATCTACCTGGGCTTGCCGCAGCTCGGTGTGGTGCCTGGGGCCATCAGTGCCGGCATCATCGCCCTGTCGCTGAACTATGGCGCCTACCTCAGCGAAATCTTCCGAGCCGGCATTCTTGGCGTGGCCCCCGGGCAACGCCAGGCGGCGATGGCGCTAGGCCTCGGCCCTGCGCAGATCTTCTGGCACGTCACCCTGCCCCAGGCCATGCGCACCATCATCCCGCCAAGCGCCAACCAGTTCATTTCGATGCTCAAGGACTCGTCGCTGATTTCGGTAATGGGCGTGTGGGAAGTGATGTTCCTGGCCCAGTCCTATGGCCGTTCCAGCTACCGCTACCTGGAGATGCTGACGACCGCAGCGGTGATCTACTGGGTGCTGTCGATTTTGCTGGAACTGGTGCAGGCCAAGCTGGAGCGGCATTTTGGCAAGGGCTATCAGCACTGAAAGCCGGCGTCAGATGACCTGACGCTGGTGTCTGACCACGCCTACCTGAAGACCAAACGGGCGAAGTACGGCATTCATTGATTTGAGAGTAGGGTTGCCCTCGCCCCCCTCGATCTGGATAAGGGTGCGCAACGATACCTTGCACATGCGAGCAAACTGGGACTGTTGAAGCCCTGCCACCGTCACGCGCAAATGACGTACTGCCGTACCCATGTCCCACGTACCGTCGGCGATCCATTGCTGAACATCATCAATGACTTTGGCCCGTTGCTCGGGGGTTAAAATCTTATGTACCAATGTCATCTGCCTACATTCTGAAGGGAATACAGCGATTTTCGATCGGTCTTGATCTAGAAATGTGCATTAAAAAGCATAATTTCGGCAAAAAGCGAGCAAAATGTGCAATACAGTGCATAAAAGGGATTATCCCCAGTTGAGAAAGAATGGCTGCATTTGCTCGTCGGGGGATTGAGTAAAGGCGACTATGCGCCTAATGCCAGTGAATTAAGGCCAATGGGGCCGCTGCGATGGGCTGCACAGCAGCCCCAATTACAGCCGATGACGCTTAACTGACTGGCATTAACCATGCGCCAGTCTTTAGCTTTACAGGCGCGCGTATATCGGTGGCCCTGAATACAATCTCCAGGCATCCACAACCCCCATAAAAAAGGGGAGCATCCGCTCCCCAGAGGTAAACCGCTTTTTAGATAAAGGTTTTTATCAACCTTCGATCTCGATCAGGATCTCGCCCGGGGTCACGCGGTCGCCCTTGGCCACGTGGATGGCCACGACTTTGCCGGCGATCGCTGCCTGCACTTCGGTCTCCATCTTCATGGCTTCGGTGATCAGCACGGCTTGGCCGGCCTTGACCATGTCGCCTTCCTTGACCAGTACATCGACGATGTTGCCAGGCATGGTGGTGCTGACATGGCCGGGGTCGGTGGCCTGCTTGCGCTTGCTGCCGCCGCCGCCGACGAACTCGTTGAGCGGCTCGAACACCACTTCTTCCGGCATGCCGTCGATCGACAGGTAGAAGTGACGCTTGCCCTCTGCCTTGACGCCCACACCGGTGATGTCCACACGGTAGGTTTCGCCGTGCACGTCGATGACGAACTCGGTCGGCACGCCTTCGCCGCCAGGTGCGGCAATGGCGCCGGCTTCCGGGATCGGCAACAGGGCTTCTGGGGTCAGGGTGCCGGCTTCACGCTCTTCGAGGAACTTGCGGCCGATGTCGGGGAACATGGCGAAGGTCAGCACGTCTTCTTCGCAACGCGCCAGGGCGCCGATGTCGTTACGCAGCTTGGTCATTTCTGGCTTGAGCAGGTCGGCCGGGCGCACGTCGATCACTTCTTCGCTGCCAATGGCCTGGCGGCGCAGTTGCTCGTTGACCACGCCCGGGGCCTTGCCGTAACCGCCTTGCAGGTACAGCTTCACCTCGTTGGTGATGGTTTTGTAGCGCTCGCCGGCCAGCACGTTGAAGAACGCCTGGGTACCGACGATCTGCGAAGTCGGGGTCACCAGCGGAGGGAAGCCGAGGTCTTCACGCACCCGCGGGATTTCCGCCAGCACTTCGTTCATGCGGTTGAGGGCGCCCTGCTCCTTGAGCTGGTTGGCCAGGTTGGAAATCATGCCGCCCGGCACCTGGTTGACCTGCACGCGGGTGTCCACCGCGGTGAACTCGCTTTCGAACTGGTGGTACTTCTTGCGCACGGCGTAGAAGTACAGGCCGATTTCCTGCAGCAGCTCCAGGTCCAGGCCTGTGTCGAACTCGCTGCCCTTGAGCGCCGCGACCATCGACTCGGTGCCTGGGTGGCTGGTGCCCCAGGCGAAGCTGGAGATTGCGGTGTCGATGTGGTCGGCACCGTTTTCCACGGCCTTGAGCTGGCACATGGCAGCCAGGCCGGCGGTGTCGTGGGAGTGGATGAACACCGGCAGCGACTGCTCGGCCTTCAGTGCCTTGACCAGCTCGCCCGTGGCAAACGGGGTCAGCAGGCCGGCCATGTCCTTGATCGCCACCGAGTCGCAACCCATGGCTTCCATCTGCTTGGCCTGGTTCACGAAGGCTTCGATGGTGTGCACCGGGCTGGTGGTGTAGGCGATGGTGCCCTGGGCGTGCTTGCCGGCGGCCTTGACCGCTTCGATGGCCACGCGCAGGTTACGCACATCGTTCATGGCGTCGAAGATGCGGAACACATCGATGCCGTTCACGGCAGCCTTGGCGACAAAGGCTTTGACCACGTCATCGCTGTAGTGGCGGTAGCCCAGCAGGTTCTGGCCGCGCAGCAGCATTTGCAGGCGGGTGTTGGGCAGCGCGGCGCGCAGCTTGCGCAGGCGCTCCCACGGGTCTTCCTTGAGGAAGCGCACACAGGCGTCGAAAGTGGCACCGCCCCAGACTTCCAGCGACCAGTAGCCGACTTTGTCGAGCTTTTCGCAGATCGGCAGCATGTCTTCGGTACGCATGCGGGTGGCCAGCAGGGACTGGTGGGCGTCGCGCAGGATCGTGTCGGTTACGTGGATTTTCTTGGACATTATTAGGTTCCTCACAGGCCTGCGTGGGCGGCGATGGCGGCGGCGATGGCCAGGGCCAGCTCTTCGGGTTTGCGCTTGATCGAGTAGTTGGTCAGTTCAGGGTGGCTTTCGACGAAGCTGGTGTTGAACTGGCCGCTACGGAATTCCGGGTTGCGCAGGATTTCCTGGTAATACGCCGCGGTGGTTTTCACCCCTTGCACGCGCATGTCGTCCAGGGCCCGCAGGCCGCGGTCCATGGCTTCTTCCCAGGTCAATGCCCAGACCACCAGTTTCAGGCACATGGAGTCGTAGAACGGCGGAATGGTGTAGCCGGTGTAGATGGCCGTGTCGGTGCGCACGCCTGGGCCGCCGGGTGCGTAGTAACGGGTGATCTTGCCAAAGCTGGGCAGGAAGTTGTTTTTCGGGTCTTCGGCGTTGATCCGGAACTGCAGCGCGTAGCCGCGGTGCTGGATGTCTTCCTGCTTGACCGACAGCGGCAGGCCCGACGCGATGCGGATCTGCTCACGCACGATGTCGATGCCGGTGATTTCCTCGGTGATGGTGTGCTCCACCTGCACCCGGGTGTTCATTTCCATGAAGTACACCTCGCCATCGGCGAGCAAGAACTCCACGGTACCGGCGTTTTCGTAATTCACAGCCTTGGCTGCACGCACCGCCAGGTCGCCGATGTAGGCACGCTGCTCGGGGGTGAGCTGTGGGCTTGGGGCGATCTCGATAAGCTTCTGGTTGCGGCGCTGGATGGAACAGTCGCGCTCGAACAGGTGCACCACGTTGCCGAAGCTGTCACCGAGAATCTGCGCCTCGATGTGCTTGGGGTTGACGATGCACTTTTCCAGAAACACTTCCGCCGAACCGAAGGCCTTGGTAGCCTCGGAAATCACCCGGGGGAAGTTCTGCTCCAGCTCTTCACGGCTGTTGCAACGGCGAATACCGCGGCCGCCACCGCCGGAGGTGGCCTTGAGCATCACCGGGTAACCGATGCGGTCACCTTCGCTCAGGGCTTCATGGATATCGGCAACGTTGCCTTCGGTGCCCGGTGTGACCGGGACGCCGGCCTTGATCATGGTGCGGCGCGCTTCGGTCTTGTCGCCCATGCGGCGAATGACTTCGGCAGCCGGGCCGATGAACTTGATCCCGCGCTCGGCGCAGATCTCTGCCAGTTCAGCGTTTTCCGACAGGAAACCGTAACCCGGGTGCAGGGCATCACAACCGGTTTCGACAGCGAGGTTCACCAGCTTGCGCGGGTTCAGGTACCCGGCCAGCGGCTCGGCACCGATGCTGTGGGCCTCGTCAGCGCGCTTCACATGCAGCGCATGACGGTCGGCGTCGGAATAGATCGCTACCGAGCGAATGCCCATCTCGGCGCAGGCACGCACGATCCGAACTGCGATTTCACCTCGGTTGGCGATCAGGATTTTTTTTATCACTGGAGTCTTCCCAAAGCCGTAGGAACAGTCGAGCCGGTTCTACCGGTCGGCGCGTGACCAGACGTTGCTGGCCAGTCGCACATTCACCCTAGCGCTGTAGGTCGATAAACAAAAATCAATATTTGTTAGGGGCAGTATTAGCAAAAGCTTATAGTGCCGTAACAAGGTTTTGCCGGAGCCTGGATAAAAATGCGTAAGTCCTTGATGCGTATGACTTTACGTCAGTTACAGATCTTCAACGAAGTGTGCGATCTGCGCTCGTACAGCCGCGCGGCCGAGGAGATGGCGCTCACGCAACCCGCCGTTAGTCTACAGATCCGCCAGCTTGAAGAACTGATCGGCCAGCCGCTGTTCGAGTACGTCGGCAAGAAGCTCTACCTGACTGAAGCGGCCGAAGCGCTGCAGCGCGCCAGCCGCGACATCTTCGGCCGGCTAGAAAGCCTCGACATGCAACTGTCGGACATGCAGGGCTCACTGCAAGGGCAGCTGAAGCTGGCGATCGAGTCCAGTGCCAAGTACTTCGTGCCACACCTGTTCGCCGCCTTCAAGCAACGACACCCGGAGGTCAACCTGACGCTCACGGTGGTCAACCGCGCCCAGGCGATCCGGCGCCTTTCGGACAACCGTGACGACCTGATCATCATGTCCATGGTGCCGCAGGACATGGGCCTGGAGTTTCTGCCGTTCTTGAACAACCCGATCGTCGCCGTGGCACCGCCGGACCATCCACTGTGCAAGCTCGAGCACCTGCGCCTGCAAGACCTTGAGCCTCATACCCTGCTGGTCCGCGAACAAGGCTCGGGCACCCGCAAGGCGTGCGAGGAGTACTTCAAGGACAAGCGCGTGCACTTCACCCAGACCCTCGAAGTGGCCTCGGCCGATGCCCAGCGCGAGTGTGTGATCGCAGGTTTGGGCATCGCCCTGCTGACCCGCCATGCGTTGAACATGGAGCTGGCCACGGGGGTGCTGAAAGAATTGCCGGTGGAGGAACTGCCGCTGTACCGAAGCTGGTGCGTGGTACAGGCCAAGGCCAAGCGGCAGTCACCGGTGGCCCTGGCATTTTTAGCGTTCATCCGCAGCGAACGCGTGCTTATCAGCGCAATTGTGGAGCGTTTTTCGGGGAAGTCGCTGCCGACGCCTGCCACACCGTGAGTGCTTGTAGCTCAGGGTAGTCGGCCAAGTCACGAAGCAATTGACGCTGGTCGCAGTAGCTTTCGATCGCGCGGCGATACTCCATGCGGCGCTGATCCTTTTCCTGCTGCTTGCGAGCCTTGGCGTTGGGTTGGTACGTACCGTCGAAGTCACGAGCCATTGCCTGTCTCCCAGTTAGGATGCGGGAGTTTCAGACTGGCGCTGGCGGTTTACGGTTTTGCGGTGGGGAGGTTACAAAACCATGAATTTTCGCGGGCTTCATCGCCGGGCCTTGCGCCCGCTGTAGGAGCAGCCTTGTGCTGCGAAGAGGCCAGTGATAGCAGCGAAGATTCATGGCGTTTTCACCGGCCTCTTCGCAGCGCAAGGCTGCTGCTACAAAGGGCCGTGCAGATGATCGCGAGGGTCAGTCGTCGGTAGCCTTGATCGACTTGGGCGACAACCGCAGGCTGCGCAAACTGCGCTTCACGCTCTTGAGGTGGTTGACCAGGCTCGGCCCACGCGCCATGGCAACGCCCATGGCCAGCACATCGATCACCACCAGGTGCGCGATACGGGAGGTCAGCGGGGTATAGATCTCGGTGTCTTCATGCACGTCGATCGCCAAGTTGACGGTGGAAAGCTCCGCCAACGGGGTTGCGCTCGGGCATAGGGTGATCAGGTTGGCGCCACTTTCACGCACCAGGTTGGCGGTGATCAGCAGGTCTTTGGAACGGCCCGACTGGGAAATGCACACCGCTACATCGCCTGGCTTCAAGGTGACCGCCGACATGGCCTGCATGTGCGGGTCGGAATAGGCGGCGGCACTGAGCAGCAGGCGGAAGAATTTGTGCTGGGCATCGGCAGCCACCGCGCCGGACGCGCCAAAACCGTAGAACTCCACACGCTGCGCCTGCGCCATCGCGCTCACGGCCTGCTGCAGCGCCTGCGGGTCGAGGTGCTCGCGCACTTCCATCAGCGTGTGCAAGGTAGTGTCGAAGATCTTCAGGCTGTAATCGGCGACCGAATCATCTTCATGGATCGCGAACTGGCCAAAACTGGCCCCGGCGGCCAGGCTCTGCGCCAGCTTCAACTTGAGGTCCTGGAAACCTGAACAGCCAATCGCCCGGCAGAAACGCACGATGGTCGGTTCACTGATACCCACGTTGTGCGCCAAGTCGGCCATCGAGCTGTGCATGACGGCAGCCGGGTCTAGCAGCACGTGGTCGGCCACTTTCAGTTCCGATTTGCGCAGCAGGTGGCGCGATTGGGCGATATGTTGCAACAGATTCACGGGCTGGACTCGGTTATGATCGGCTGGCCGGGATGTAGCTTTCTTGTAGTTATACTACATGGGCGCCAACCCGCCCAGTTAAACGAACGTGGAGAGTGGTGGTTTGACTATTCCTTGCGACATTCTGGTCTTCGGTGGTACCGGCGATCTGGCCCTGCACAAACTGCTTCCAGCGCTCTATCACCTGTTTCGCGAGGCTCGCCTGAACAACGCCGTGCGGATCATCGCCCTGGCGCGGCGCAACCTGCCACGTAACGATTACTTGAAGCTCGCCGAGCGCCACTGCCGGGCGCAGATTGCCCGTAATGACTTCGACGAGGAGGTCTGGCAGCGGTTCTCCGCCCGGCTCGACTACTTCGCCATGGACGCTGCGCAAAGCGCCGACTTCGGCCGCCTGGCACGCTACCTCGGCGAGCCCGGCGGGCTGACGCGGATCTTCTACCTGGCGACCGCCCCCAACCTGTTCGTGCCCATCGCCAACCACCTGCGCATCGCCGGCCTGGCAGACCCCGAGGCCCGTATCGTGCTGGAAAAACCGATCGGCCATTCACACGCGTCCGCCACGGCCATCAATGAAGCGATTGGCGCGGTGTTCGAGGAAGCTCAGGTGTTCCGCATCGACCACTACCTGGGCAAGGAGACCGTGCAGAACCTGATGGCCCTGCGTTTCGCCAACGCCCTGCTGGAGCCGGTCTGGCGCAACAGCCAGGTGGACCATGTGCAGATCAGCGTCTGCGAAACCCTGGGTGTAGAGAACCGCGGCGGCTACTACGACCGCGCTGGCGCGACCCGCGACATGCTGCAAAACCACCTGCTGCAGTTGCTGTGCCTGGTGGCCATGGAGCCGCCGGCGCAGTTCGAGGCCGAGGCGGTGCGGGACGAGAAAGTGAAGATTCTACGTGCCCTGAAGCCGATCACCGGCCAGGACGTACAGGACACCACCGTACGCGGCCAGTATGGCGCCGGGCGCATTGGCGGGCAGGAAGTGCCGGCGTACTACTTCGAAAAAGACGTGGACAACGACAGCGACACCGAGACCTTCGTTGCCGTGCAGGCCCACATCGACAACTGGCGCTGGGCCGGCGTGCCCTTTTACCTGCGCACCGGCAAACGCATGGCGCGGCGCTCGTCGCAGATCGTCATCCAGTTCAAGCCAGTGCCCCACGAGCTGTTCAACGGCGGCCAGGTCAACCAGTTGCTGATCCAGCTGCAGCCTGAAGAACGTATCAGCTTGCGCATGATGACCAAGAGCCCTGGCAAGGGCATGCGCCTGGAGCCGGTCGACCTGGACCTGAACCTGGCTCAGGTATTTGGCCAGACGCGCCGCTGGGACGCCTATGAACGGCTGTTGCTGGACATTTTGGAGGGTGATTCGACGCTGTTCATGCGCCGCGATGAGGTCGAAGCGGCCTGGGCCTGGATCGACCCGATCATCAAGGGCTGGGAGGAGCACTTCCAGGCCCCACGCCCCTACGCGGCTGGCAGTAACGGGCCTGAGCAGGCCAACAGCCTGCTGGCACACCAGGGCAGGCATTGGCACAGCTGAACTGTTTCTGGCTGCGATGATGTTCGTGGGTGCATGACCCTGTGCTCACGCGGCACTTCGTCGCGCAACTTCGGAGAACAGAAACATGACCCTCGACACCAAAGGCTGGGTTGCCCAAATGGACAACATGCCTGGCGCTACCGCATTTCGCGTATCCGGCAGCGTCATGGTTGGCCACCCCGGTATCCACCCGACCCTGAGCCTGCGCAAGATGCAAGACAAGTCCTTCGCGCTGGCACTTGAATTGACGCTCGAAACCGACCAAGGCATTTATCCACAGGTGGTCACGCAAAAGCCGGTGAGCTTCAACATGCCAGGCGACCACAGCAACATCCCCAAGGTAGACATCTTTCACGATGGCGCCCTGATCACCAGCATCAGCGAGATCATGGTGACCTACTGAGCACCCGGCCTGGCTTTAAGGCAGGCCCTTGCTCGAGCGCTCGGATGAACGGTGGGCCTGCAGGGTGAACATTTATACAGTAGACGTTTGCCCCATCCCTTGCCTCGCCCTAGAATGGCCCGATGCGCACAGATGACCTCTCCCTCCTGCTGAACTCCCTCAATGACGCCCAACGCCAGGCCGTAGCCGCCTCGCTCGGGCGTCAACTGGTGCTTGCCGGCGCCGGTTCCGGTAAAACCCGCGTGCTGGTGCACCGCATCGCCTGGCTGATCCAGGTCGAGCAGGCCTCGCCGCACTCGATCTTGTCGGTGACCTTCACCAACAAGGCCGCGGCAGAAATGCGCCAGCGGATCGAGCAGTTGCTGGGGATAAACCCGGCGGGCATGTGGGTGGGCACGTTCCACGGCCTGGCCCATCGTCTGCTGCGCGCGCACTGGCAGGAAGCCCGGCTGGTGCAGAACTTCCAGATTCTCGACAGCGATGACCAGCAGCGCCTGGTCAAGCGGGTGATGCGCGAACTTGGCCTCGATGAGCAGAAGTGGCCAGCACGCCAGGCGCAGTGGTTCATCAACGGGCAGAAAGACGAAGGCCTGCGCCCGCAGCATATCCAGCCCGGCGGTGACCTGTTCCTGTCGACCATGCGCGACGTCTACACCGCCTACGAACAGGCCTGTGAGCGCGCCGGGGTCATCGACTTCTCCGAGCTGCTGCTGCGTGCCCTGGACCTGTGGCGCGATCACCCTGGCCTGCTGGAGCATTACCAGCGGCGCTTCCGCCATGTGCTGGTGGACGAGTTCCAGGACACCAACGCCGTGCAGTACGCCTGGTTGCGCCTGCTTGCGCGCGGTGGCGACAGCCTGATGGCGGTGGGTGACGACGACCAGTCAATTTACGGCTGGCGCGGCGCCAAGATCGAAAACATTCACCAGTACACAGCCGACTTCCCCGACGCCGAGATGATCCGCCTGGAGCAGAACTACCGCTCCACCGGCGGCATCCTCAAGGCAGCCAACGCCTTGATCGCCAACAACAGCGGGCGCCTGGGCAAAGAGCTGTGGACCGACATGGGCGAAGGCGAACCGCTGACCCTGTACGCGGCCTACAACGAACACGATGAAGCGCGCTACGTGGTGGAAACCATCGAGAGCCTGATCAAGCAAGGCAATGCGCGCAACGAAATCGCCATTCTGTACCGCTCCAACGCCCAGTCGCGGGTACTGGAAGAAGCCCTGCTGCGCGAACGCATTCCGTACCGCATCTACGGCGGCCAGCGCTTCTTCGAACGTGCCGAAATCAAGAACGCCATGGCCTACCTGCGCCTGCTCGAAGGCCGTGGAAACGATGCAGCGCTGGAGCGGGTCATCAACGTGCCACCGCGCGGTATCGGCGAAAAAACCGTTGAAGCCATCCGCGACCACGCCCGCCACAGCCAGCTGTCGATGTGGGAGGCGATGTGCCAATTGATCGCGGCCAAAGCCCTCAAGGGCCGCGCCGCCAGCGCCCTGGGGGCGTTCATCGAGTTGATCGAGGGCTTGGCCGCCAAAGTTGTGGAGATGCCACTGCATACCATGACCCAGGTCACCATCGAACAGTCCGGCCTGATCCTCTATCACCAGGAAGAAAAGGGTGAAAAGGGCCAGGCACGGGTAGAAAACCTTGAGGAACTGGTCAGCGCCGCGCGCAACTTCGAGTCCAGCGACGAAGACGCCGACCTCTCGCCGCTCTCCGCCTTCCTTGGCCACGCGTCGCTCGAAGCGGGCGATACCCAGGCCGACGAGCATGAAGACAGCATTCAGCTGATGACCTTGCACAGCGCCAAAGGCCTGGAATTCCCCTACGTGTTCCTGGTGGGCATGGAAGAAGGCCTGTTCCCGCACAAGATGAGCCTGGAAGAGCCTGGCCGCCTTGAAGAGGAACGTCGCCTGGCCTACGTGGGCATTACCCGCGCCATGCGCCAGCTGGTCATGACCTACGCCGAGACACGTCGCTTGTATGGCAGCGAGACCTACAACAAGGTGTCGCGTTTCGTACGCGAGATTCCGGCAGGCCTGGTCCAGGAAGTGCGCCTGTCCAACAGCGTCAGCCGCCCGTTCGGCGGGGCGAAGGCCACCACCAGCAACCTGTTCGCCAATGCCAACATTCCGCAGACCGCCTTCAATCTCGGGCAGCGGGTGCAGCATGCGGTGTTCGGCGAAGGGGTTATCCTCAACTTCGAAGGCTCTGGCGCCCAGGCACGTGTGCAGGTGAATTTTGCCGAAGGCAGCAAGTGGCTGATGCTGGGGTACGCCAAGCTCGAGGCGGTGTAGGCACCGCCTTGTAACATTCAGGCAAAAGCTCGAAACATTATGTCGCTGGTCATGTGCCCGGGAACCTGTGCACCATGACGCGCGTGCAATCCACAACAGGGGATATCCCACTTATGCAACGTTTTCTTAGCATCGCTCTGGCGCTCTGCGTCGGCTTGACGCTGAGCCTGGACGCCAACGCCAAGCGGTTCGGCGGCGGCAAGAGCTCGGGCTCCGCGCCTATTCACCAGACCCGTCAGGCCACGCCAACCACGCCTGCCGCCGCGCCGACCGCGCCAGGCCGTGCACCGGCTGCCGCCAGCGGTGCTTCGCGCTGGCTGGGCCCACTGGCCGGCCTCGCCGCCGGTGGCCTGCTGGCCTCCATGTTCATGGGTGACGGCTTCCAGGGCATGCAGATCATGGACTTCCTGATCATGGGCCTGATCGCCTTCCTGGTGTTCCGCTTCATTGCCGCGCGTCGCCGCCAGCAGCAGCCGCAAATGGCCGCACCGGGCCATGCGCCGTTCCAGCGTGAAGCCCACGCACAGCCTGCCCAGCCGTCGGTCTTCGGTGGTTCGGCCGCACCTGCCGCTGCAGCCGCTCCGGTGATCAACGCACCGGCCTGGTTCAACGAGCAGAGCTTCCTGGCTGCCGCGCAAAGCCACTTCCAGTCGCTGCAGCAGCACTGGGATGCCAACGAGATGGACAAGATCGCCGAGTTCGTCACGCCGCAGATGCTCGAGTTCCTCAAGCGCGAACGTGCCGAGTTGGGTGATGGCTTCCAGGCTACCTACATCGACAACCTCGAAGTGCAGCTGGACGGTGTAGACGACCGCGCCGACCGTACCGACGCCACCCTGACCTTCCGTGGCGTGTCGAAGACCTCGCGCTTCGACCAGGGCGAAGTGTTCAGTGAAAGCTGGCACATGGTTCGCGCCCAGGGCGAGAACCAGCCTTGGCTGGTCGCCGGTATCCGTCAAAACGGCTAACCGACAGGCGCACTACAAAAACCCCGGGCCTTGGCCCGGGGTTTTTGCTTTTGCCACAGTGGACTACTAGGGTATAACGCGCAGCGTTGTCATCAGGTAAGAGGAAGTGAACCGTGGAAGAAGTGATCGAACAACTCCGTGAAGCCAATGAGCCGGTACCGGTACCTTTGGAGCTTCCCGATGAAGATCAGCTGGTAGAAATCGAAGAGCAGCTGTTCATCAACATTCCCTTCGTGTTCAAGGAGTTCCTGCTGACCGTCAGTGATGTGGTCTACGGCTCGCTGGAACCTGTCACGGTCACCGACCCGCAGTCGCATACCTACCTGCCGGATGTTGCATCCAATGCCTGGGATGCCGGCGTGCCGCGCGAGCTGATCCCGATCTGCCAGGACGGTGATAACTATTACTGCGTGGAAGAAGACGGCACTGTCGTGCTGTGGGACGCCGAAGAAGAAATCGTCCTTGAAGACAGTTGGGAGTCGGTCTGGCACTGGGCGCGGGACGTCTGGCTGGAAAGCTGATCACGCTCTTGTAGGAGCGGCCTTGTGTCGCGAAAGGGCTGCGTAGCGGCCCCAGGTTTCTGTTGTGACATAAATTGCCGGGGCCGCTTCGCGACCCTTTCGCGACACAAGGCCGCTCCTACAAAAGCATCAGAAATATCGCCAGGAAAAATAATGGCTCAAAGCCATTAATGCGATTAAAATCGCCAGGCTTTCTGCGCCTGGCGACATCGCTACCGCTCCATCCCCTCGGACGACGGTGAAATCTTGCGCAGGGAGCATTACCTCCTCAGTGCGAATTCTCGCGGCTGTTTTCCAGCGTCTCCAGCAAGGCAATCTGCATGCGCGTGTGCACGCGGATAAACCAACGCCACAGCAAAGCCACCACCACTGCCGCCACCACCGCAATGACCAATAGCAGTTCACTGGTAGGCAGGATGCTCGCCGACAGTGCCGACAACAGCAGGAAGATCACCAGCAGCGACAGCAGCGGGATCACCTCGGCAATCACACGCCGCACACGCTGGGTGTGACGCCCCGCCATTTCAGGCTTAACGCCCATTTCCGCCAGCAGCATCGACAGCGCCTTGAGCTTACGATAGGCCGCAATCAGGAACGGCAGCGACAGCAGCAATGCCGCCCCCCAGATCATCGCCTTTTGCTGGCTGACATCGGTGAACCACTCACTGAGCCAGTTGCCAATGCGCCCAGCGAAGTAACCACCGCTGAAGAAGATGGCAATCACCAGCGCCAGGTTAACGCCAACCTGCAACAGGATGCGGCGGATCATGGCTGCCAGCATGGCACCCTCACCTTGCGGCTGAATGTTGCGCAACCATTCGCCATACAGCGACAGCACACGCGCCAGACGGCTCGGCACCACCTTACCCAGCTTCAATGACAGGGGGTCGGCCGCACGGATCAGATAAGGCGTCAGCAGTGTGGTAATGGCCGAAACAGCAACCGCCACTGGATAAAGGAAATCACTGGTGACCTGCAGGGTCATGCCCAGCGCGGCGATGATGAACGAGAACTCGCCGATCTGCGAAAGCCCCATGCCGACACGCAACGAAGTGCGGCCATCATTGCCCGCGATAAACGCCCCCATGCCACAGGACAGCATCTTGCCAAGTACTACCGCCAAGGTGATGACCACGATCGGCCAGGCGTAGTCGATCAGTACCTGAGGGTCGATCATCAAGCCGATGGCGACAAAGAAAATGGCGCTGAACAGGTCACGTACCGGCTCGATCAATTGCTCGATCTTCAGCAGTTGGCGCGACTCGGCCATGATCGCGCCAATCAGGAAGGCGCCCAGGACCATGCTGTATTCCAGCTTCACCACCAGCAGGCAGAACCCGAAACACAGGCCCAACACGGTAATCAGCAACATCTCGTTGCTTTCGAATTTCGCCACATAGGCCAACAGCCGTGGCACCAGCAAGATGCCGATGACCAGCGCGACAATCATGAACAGCGACAGCTTGCCGACCGTGGAAAACACCTCGCCAGAGCTGACCGTGCCGCTGACGGCGATGCCCGAGAGCAAGGCGATGATGCCGATACCGAGGATATCCTCGACGATCAGCACGCCGAATATCAATTGAGCGAAGCGCTCGTTCTTCATCTTCAGGTCGTTGAGCGCCTTGACGATGATGGTGGTCGAGGAGATCGCCAGGATTGCGCCGAGGAACAACGAATCCATGGTGTTCCAACCGAACCAGCGACCGATCTCGAACCCGATCCATATCATGAGCACGATTTCCAGGAACGCCGCGATAAACGCTGTGGCGCCGACCTTGAACAGCTTGCGCAGGCTGAACTCGAGCCCCAAGCAGAACATCAGGAAGATCACCCCGAGCTCGGCGAGGGTCTTGATGGTGTCTTCATCGTGGATCAGGCCAAACGGCGGTGTGTGTGGGCCGATGATGAAGCCGGCGACGATATAGCCCAACACGACGGGTTGCTTGAGGCGGTGGAAGAGAATCGTGACCACCCCGGCAACCAGCATGATCACTGCCAGGTCCTGGATGAAGCTGATGGCATGCATGGCGCGATACTCCTTTTATCGAATGCCCGGGCAGACCGCTCCTCTGCCAAGGCAAACCGAGCGAGCAGCAAGTACATACTGTATTGAATGCAGGAAAGCCCATGTTGCATGGGCGTACTCAGGTTAACATCGCACCCCGCCGCATAACGCCGGTGCAATATGTAGAAACAGATCGGCAGGTAAACCGCCGCCGATGGCGTGATCAGCGTGACCATGGCGCATCAGCCAACGTCCCGTACCAGGCAGGCAAACTCAAAGAGGGGAAACAGAACGTGTCAGCAGATACCCGCCCCGATTCAGCGCAACCTCACCGTGAGCACACTATGGAACCTGGAAACGCCCAGCTGAGCATGACCGTCCTGATGACCCCGGACATGGCCAACTTCTCCGGCAACGTGCATGGCGGCACCTTGCTCAAATACCTGGACGAAGTCGCCTATGCCTGTGCAAGCCGCTACGCCGGCAGCTACGTGGTGACCCTGTCGGTCGACCAGGTGATCTTCCGTGAACCCGTGCACGTGGGTGAACTGGTGACGTTCCTCGCATCGGTCAACTACACCGGCAACACCTCGATGGAGGTGGGCATCAAGGTGGTGACCGAAAACATCCGGGAACGCTCGGTACGCCATTCCAACAGCTGCTTCTTCACCATGGTGGCGGTCGATGACAACCGCCGCCCGGTAGCGGTGCCGCCGCGCCAACCGCACAGCAGCGAGGAGAAGCGCCGGTTCCTGCAGGGCCAGCAACGCCGGCAAATCCGCCAGGAGCTGGAAAAACGCTACCAGGACCTCAAGACCGACGCCGTTTAAAGCGCCAGGCGCTGCGCTTCGAAGCGCACGCGCGGGTGGGCAATACGATCCTGGGCCCGCACCAGCTGCAGTTCGTAGCTGGCACAGGCCTGGGTTTCGAGCAGCACTTCATGCACTGCCGAGGCCGTGAACTCGAATGCCTGCAGCCACGTGTCGCCAAGCAGCACACGGGCCAGGAACAGGCCGGACGTCAGGTCGCCCACGCCCACCGGCTGACGCGGGAAAGCCAGCAGCGGGCGGCGCAGGTGCCAGCTGTCTTCGACGGTCACCAACAGCATCTCGAACTGGTCCTCGGCTCGCCCGGGATACGCCAGGTGCTTGACCAGCACCACTCTCGGCCCGCGCGCGAGCAGGCTGCGCGCCATCTGCACGCAATCTTCCAACGACTGCGCACGGCGGCCACAAAAACTGTCCAGCTCCAGCTGATTAGGGCAAAGGATGTCGGCCCGGGCGGCCGCTTCTTCAAGCAGAAACTCGCTCACTTCCTGCGGCACGATGCAGCCTTTCTCGGGGTGGCCCATGACCGGGTCGCACAGGTACAGCGCTTTGGGGTTCACGCCCTTGATGCGCTCGACCCCCGCCAGGATCGCCCGCCCCTGTTCGGCACTGCCCAGGTAGCCAGAAAGCACCGCATCGCAGTGGCCCAGCTCGCCGATGTTGGAAATGCCTTCCACCAACGCAGGAATTTGCGCTGGAGCAAGCACGTCGCCTGCCCACTGGCCATACTGAGTATGATTGGAAAACTGCACGGTATTGAGCGGCCAGACATTGACCCCAATACGCTGCATGGGAAACACCGCGGCGCTGTTGCCGGCGTGGCCGAACACCACATGTGACTGGATGGCGAGCAGGTGCGGGGTACGTTTCATGCGGGAGATTTCCAAAGCTGTTTCAAGGATTGTGCGCAGCGCAGTATGAACTCGATTGCCACCTGTACGACAGGCCAGGGACGCAGTTAAGCTGGTTCGACCTGTTTGGAGCATACGCAAATGTTGACCCTGGAGAATCTCTTCGTCCTGATGCTGGTCGCCACGGCAGGCGCTTGGTTGTGGCACAACCATGGGTTGCGCGAGAAAGCCTTGGAGCGGGTCAAGCAGCATTGCGCCAAGCTCGACCTCGAACTGCTCGACGATGCCGTTGCCCTCAAGCGCATCGCCTTTGTCCGTGACGCCAACGGCAAAAAGCGCCTGGCGCGCATCTATGCCTTCGAGTTCACCGTGACGGGTGAGCAGCGTCACCCCGGCACCGTCACCCAGTTCGGCGCCCACAGCGTGCAGATCGAACTGGCGCCCTACCCGTTCGAGATCAAGACGCCACCGCGCACTGACAATGTGATCGAGATGCAGCAGTGGCGCCAAGAGCACAACCGCTGGCGCTGATCAACGCATAAGGCATTCCTTCAAGCCGGCCTCCAGGGCCGGCTGCGGTTGAGCGTGATCAAAAATCAGCTCGATGCGCGTATCCCTGCGCCAGTCGCTCGGCTGCCAGTCCGGCAGCACCCCATCCAGCCCATTGAAAGACTGCCAGCCTTGCCCTGTGTGGATAACTCCCTTGGCACGGCGCCACGGCCAGGCGTGCAAAAACGCTAATACGCGTTGTGGATAAAATTGCTGGCTGGGATGCCAGCGCCAGCCAATACTCCAACCTCCCTCCCCTTGCTGCGCACTGCAGATCGGCTCATTGAGCTTATTCCATAGGGTTGCAGGCGAATTTCCCAGATTGTCGACAATCTTGTTATCCACATCTGGCGGCGAAATAGCGCCTGTGGATGAAATTGGAAGCCGCGAAATGGGCAGTATCCCCTGGCTTGTCCAAAGAATATCTTTTTGTGGAAATCTCTTAGTTATCAACAACCTATGATATTCATCCACAGCCTCTGATTTGTTGAAAACCACTGTCTGGGAAGCCTCGAAAGCGTGCAGTTGAGCCTCTGGAAGCGGCTCGTCGCGGAGCATTTTCTGAGCATCTACAACCATGAGAAATGGCTGGATTGTCAGCACTCCAACCCAAGGTGCTTGCTGAAGTTGAGCGAGCAACTGCAACGGATGGCCTAGGCCGGAGGGCTCGATGAACAATCGATCAGGTCGGGCCTTGCGCAACAGCCGGCCCAAACCCACCTGGAACGGCATGCCATTGACGCAGCACAGGCAGCCCCCAGCGACTTCACCGATGGCGATGCAGTCCTCGTCGCGGCTTAGCAAGGCGGCATCGAGCCCCACCAGGCCGAACTCATTGATCAACACGGCCCAACGCTCACCGGCGGGGCGTTGGGCCAGCAAATGACGGATGAGCGTGGTCTTGCCGGCGCCCAATGGGCCGGCAATCACGTGGGTAGGGATGTTCTGCAACATGGCATGGCTTCAGGCTGGAGGTTCGCCTCACTATGCGCCGTCACGCCAGCCAGTCAAGGCTGAGCAACAAGCGCCCCTGGCGCCCGGAGGGGGAGCGATGAACCAACCCAGCGCCCTCGTTGCCCTGCCACTTTTCGCCTTTCAGCACGGCCACTTCGCCTGCCTGTAGGCACTGAATGTTATCCACAGGTGGCACGGCCTGGTGTAGTTCGCGCCGATCCACAGCGCCTTCTTTCAGCCACTCGCTACCGGCGCCTGCATAGCTGGTAAGCAAGCGCACCGGCACGTGGTCCACATGGAAGCGCGGGCACATCGGCCCTTGCAGCACACGCAGGCGCAGGCCCACTCGGCGCGCGCCGAACAGGCAGGTATAGGCAGCCACCAGCCAGCTGACATCGGCGACGAAGCTCTCATAGCCTTGCAGGTCGGCAGCTTCGCGCAACAGGCCGGTCAACGCCGGCATCTGCTGTTCGTCCACATCGATTACGCGCTGGTCAGCCAAGGGTTGGCCGAGGCTGATGACCAGCTGTGCAAAATCCTCCAGCTGGGCCGGCAAGCGCCGACGCCATACCGCCAGGTTCACGCCGTCCTGCAGAACCTCGGTCAGCACCTGGGGCGAATCACCGAACACCTGAAAGATATCCACAGGGCTACGCGCGAGGTTCATGCTGCCGCCTCTTCATGCCAAGGGCCGAATGGATCGGGCAGACGCAACCAACCCATCGGGCCCAATTCCATTTCTGCATCCGTCAACAGGCAGCTTTCAAGCTCTGTGGATAACTTTTCGAAGTCGATATTTTGCCCGATGAACACCAATTCCTGGCGGCAGTCACCCGTCTCCACAGTCCAGTATTTCAGTATCGCCTCGGCGTTATCCACATCCTGCGGCCACTGTTCACGCGGTACGAATCGCCACCAGCGACCGGCCATGCCATGGCGCATCATGCCCCCCGCCTGGGACCAGCTACCGGCCTCCTGATACTTGCTGGCCAGCCAGAAAAAACCCTTCGAACGCAGCAGCCTGCCGTTGCTCCAGGGCTTGTGGATAAAGTCGAAAAAGCGTTGTGGATGAAGTGGGCGCCTCGCTTGCCAGGTGCTGGCGGCGATGCCGTACTCTTCGGTTTCGGGCACATGCTCGCCACGCAACTCCTGCAGCCAGCCGGGGGCTTGTGCGGCCTGGTCGAAGTCGAACAGGCCCGTGTCGAGGATGCGCGCCAGCGGTACCTCGCCCATCACCATGGGCACAATCTGCGCCCTGGCGTTGAGGCTGCGCAAAATGGCCATAAGCTCTTCACGTTCGTGCTGGCTGATCAAGTCGATCTTGCTCAACAGCAACACGTCGGCGAACTCGACCTGCTCGATCAGCAGGTCGCTGATCGAACGCTCATCGTCATCACCCAGGGTCTCGCCACGGCTGGCCAGGCTGTCCGCTGCCTGGTAGTCGCGCATAAAGTTGAGGCCATCTACCACCGTGACCATGGTGTCCAGCCGAGCCATGTCGGACAGGCTGCGGCCCTGCTCATCGCGAAAGGTGAACGTCTCGGCCACCGGTAGCGGCTCGGATATACCCGTGGACTCGATCAGCAAATAATCGAAGCGCCCCTCTTCAGCTAACCGCGCCACTTCTTCGAGCAGGTCTTCGCGCAGCGTGCAGCAGATGCAGCCGTTGCTCATCTCGACGAGTTTTTCTTCTGCGCGGTTCAGGCTGACGTTGCGTTGCACCTCGCTGGCATCGATGTTGATTTCACTCATGTCGTTGACGATCACCGCGACGCGCAGGTTGTCGCGGTTACGCAGTACATGGTTAAGCAAGGTGCTCTTGCCGGCGCCAAGAAAGCCGGACAGCACGGTAACGGGGAGACGGTTGGGCATGGCGAAACCTCTTCAGGCAGACGCATTCGAAACGATGCATTGCATAATGTTATAAAGTAACAATACAATTTCGCCAAGCTGTTCTCGTCGGAAGAGTGATCGCCGGAGATGAAAAATGAAGCCGCCACGCGCTGTGCTGATGCTGTTGCTGGCCATGCCCGCAACGCTGCTAGCCATGCCACAGAGCAACCCGTTGGCACTGTGTACCCGCAGCGCGACCTTGTTGGCCTGCCAGGATGGCAAGGGCAGTTACTACAGTGTGCGCACTGAAGGCAGCACGTTCTATCTGCGTGGCTATGAGCACGTGAGCCGCCGTTCATGGGCGCAAACCAACAGCCGCTATGGTGGGTTGACCTTCTACACCGGCTTGGCCAGCGACGGCGAGGCTTGGGTGGGTTATAGCCGCCGTATCGGCTGGACCACGTTGAACCGGGTGTCCAGCTCCAGTGGGCAGCGCTTCAACCTGCACTGCAGCTTGATTGGCGGTTGCCGCTGATCTTTTCGTTTGGAATCACACATGACCCAACTCTCGCTTCCCGATATTGCCGCACAAGCTCAACAGTACGCCCTGCCCCTCGACTGGGTAGGTATGTGCGGGATCGCTGTGCCTGTGCAATTCGAAGGTCGCATAGCCGCTGCCACTGTCGACGCGGGCGTGAGCCTGGTGGACGGCAGCTCACGTGGTATCCACATGTCGCGCCTGTACTTGGCATTGGAATCACTGGAGCATCAACCACTCACTCCCTTAGCGATTCGTCAGCTACTAGCAGATTTTCTGAGCAGCCATGAAGGGCTCTCTTCCGCTGCCTATCTGCGCCTAACCTTCGAGCACCTGCTGAAACGGCCAGCTCTGATCAGCCCATTGGCAGGTTGGAAAAGCTATCCGATTACCCTCGATGCCCGCATCGAAAGTG
Source organism: Pseudomonas sp. DCB_AW (assembly GCF_026240895.1). Lineage (NCBI taxonomy): Bacteria > Pseudomonadati > Pseudomonadota > Gammaproteobacteria > Pseudomonadales > Pseudomonadaceae > Pseudomonas > Pseudomonas sp. DCB_AW. The sequence goes on along the minus strand of NZ_JAPFCE010000048.1, from coordinate 3,187 downwards.
AAGTGTTCCACGTGGAACTATTTGTTTCTGTGCCTTACTCATCGACGTGTCCGTGCTCGGCAGCACTCGCAAGGCAGCTGATTCAGCAGCAGTTTCAGGCGGACTTTGCACAGGGGCAGTTGGATAAAGACAGCGTGCTGGAGTGGCTGGGCAGCAGCCAGGGCATCGTTGCGACGCCCCATAGCCAACGCAGTAGCGCAAAAATTCACGTGCGCCTGAAGCGTAATTTGCTAGCGCTGCCGATTACCGAGTTGATCGACCGTGTTGAGGCTAGTTTGGGAACGGCTGTGCAAACGGCGGTTAAGCGCGCGGACGAACAGGCGTTCGCGTTGGCCAACGGGCAGAACCTCATGTTCTGCGAAGACGCCGCTCGGCGACTGCATCAATCGTTGCGACAAATAGAATGGGCCACGGCCTTCAAGCTGCGCGTGGAACATGCAGAGAGCCTGCATGCCCACGACGCAGTCGCCACCAGCCAATGGCAATGGGACCTCACGTGCGCGGTTTGACCGCGCCACAATCATTGCCCAACCAGACGGCTCGGGTGTTCATGCTGCCTTGCTGCTGCACGCCCGATGCGTTGAACGTACCACTGACCTGGGTGGTGAATTCCTTGTCACTGAGGAAGGTAGCCTGCCCAGTGCCCTGAGCCTTGGGGCAGCTGAACTGGAACTTCCAGACATTACCGGTGCGGTCGGTAATCTTCTGCGTGCAACCCGACTTCGGGTCTTGCAGCGGGATATCGTTGGTGGCCACCTGCTCTTGCGTCAGGCACGAACGCACGCCCTTGCCCCCCACTGTCACACCCTGTTTTGCCAGCACCCCTTCCATCATGGCGCGCTGCTCTGGCGGCAGGTTTTTCAACTGGCCGAGCATGAACTCCATGTCGGGTAACGGCTTGCCATCGACCTGCATGTTGCTGGTGGTCAGCTCCCACAAGCCGGGCTGCAACATCTGTGCATGCACCAATGGGCTACTCAGGCCAAGGGCCAACGCCAACAGTGGCAGACGAATCTTCATGGACGAACGCTCCTGGAAAAAACCGGCCAACGGGCCGGGCTGAGGCTTAGACGCCAAATCCAGCTGCAGGTTGCAAGCCGCACCTGGAACGTGTTCTGTTACCCACAGTGTACTCGGCAAGCAGGATGCATATGGATTACCACAGCCCCTACTTCTTCGGTTATGTGCTCGGCCTGATTCACCTGTTGGGCATCGTCGCCGCACTGCATGCAGTGTTCACCGTGCGCACCGCCCAAGGTGCGATTGCCTGGGCCATGCCCCTGGTCTTCATTCCCTACCTGACGCTCATCCCCTACCTGATCTTCGGTGCCCGCTCCTTCTACGCCTACATCAAGGCACGGCGCCAGGCCAACCAGGAAATGCACGTGGCCATGGCCAACCTGAACTGGCGCCCCTGGGTAGAAGAGGCCCTCACCGCCCGCGAGTCGGAAAGCTATGCCGCCCTGCGCGCCATGCCCAAACTTGGGCGCATGCCTTGCCTGGCGAACAACCAGGTAAAGCTGTTGATCGACGGCAAGGCGACTTTCGATGCCATCTTCGCCGCCATCCATCAAGCCCGCGACGTGGTGCTGGTACAGTTCTTCATCATCCACGACGACACGTTGGGCAAGGCACTGCAGCAGTTGCTGTTGCGCAAAGCGGCTGAAGGCGTGAAGGTTTTCGTCTTGTATGACCGTGTCGGCAGCCATGCCTTGCCGGCCAGCTACAGCCAGGTACTGCGTGAAGGTGGCGTGGAGATTCATGCCTTCGCTACACGCCGTGGTTGGTTCAACCGCTTTCAGGTCAACTTCCGCAACCACCGCAAGATCGTCGTGGTGGATGGCCTGACGGGTTTCATCGGCGGGCACAACGTGGGTGACGAGTACTTGGGTGAGCACCCGCAACTGTCGCCCTGGCGCGATACCCATGTGCAGATCGGTGGCCCGGTACTGGCCTGTTTGCAGGAGTCGTTCGCCGAAGACTGGTACTGGGCGACGCGCCAGCTGCCGCCGTTGATCCTGCCCGATACCTACCCAGAGAACGGCGTACTGTGCCAAGCCCTCGCCAGCGGGCCGGCAGACCCGCAGGAAACCTGCTCGCTGTTCTTCCTCGAAGCGATTCATTCGGCGACACGCCGGGTGTGGATCACCAGCCCCTACTTCATCCCGGACGAGGCCGTTTTTGCCGCGTTGCGTCTGGCGGTTCTGCGGGGCGTGGATGTGCGCATCCTCATTCCGTCACGGCCCGACCACCGGATTGTCTACGCGGCCTCCAGCCTGTTTGCCTTCGAAGCCGTACGTGCCGGTGTGCGCATGTTCCGTTACTTGCCGGGCTTTCTGCACCAGAAGGTGGTACTGGTGGATGACGAGGTCAGCGCGATCGGCAGTGCGAACCTGGATAACCGTTCATTCCGCCTGAACTTCGAAATCACCTTGCTGACCGTCGATCGCGTGTTCGCCGACCAGGTCGAACAGATGCTGCTGCGTGACTTTGATCAAGCCCGGGAAATCACCCCAGAAGACAGTCTCGATACCCATCGGCTGCAGCAGCTTGGGATGCGAATAGCCCGGTTGATCTCGCCGATTCTTTGAGTTGAGTTTCAAGCTTACTCATTCTTTGTAGGAGCAGCCTTGCGCTGCGAAGAGGTCGGTTGGACGTTCAGCGGTAAAGATCCTCGCGGGTCCAAGGCAGGTCATGGCGACTATCGGCGTACGGCTTCACAGCCAGGATCTGGTGCACGGGCTTTGTGCACCAGAAGCACCCATCGGTTGCAACAGCTCGGGATGCCAATAGCCCGGCTGATCTCGCCGATTCTTTGAGTTGAGTTTCAGGCTTACTCATTTTGTAGGAGCAGCCTTGCGCTGCGAAGAGGCCAGTGCAGGCACCCTCAATCGATGGTGCTTGCACCGGCCTCTTCGCAGCGCAAGGCTGCTCCTACAAAGGTTGGACGTTCAGCGGTAAAGGTCCTCGCGGGTTCAAGGCAGGTCATGGCGACCATCGGCGTAGGGCTTCACAGCCAGGATCTGGTGCACGGGCTTTGTGCACCAGAACGTGGTGCTGCGTGACTTTGATCAAGCCCGGGAAATCACGGCAGATAATGGACGGGTACCCAAGATCTGGGGCGCAGCTCAATTCTTTGTAGGAGCAGCCTTGTGCTGCGAAGAGGCCAGTGCAGGCACCCGCAATC
>NZ_JAPFCE010000047.1:0-39954 GCF_026240895.1 Pseudomonas sp. DCB_AW | reverse complement strand
AAGGCCGCTCCTACAACGGCGCGATCTCTTGTAGGAGCGGCCTTGCGTCGCGAAAGGGGTGCGAAGCGCCCCCAGCAATCTCAGACCAAGGTACACTGATCGAAAAACCGCTCCCGCCCCAAAATCATCAGCGCCGCGCGCTTGTGCGGGAAGTCGAATTCTTTGTCGCAATGGAAACACTGATCGTGCATGTAGCCGATCATCTTGCCGTTGTCCGCCCGCGGCTCGGCCACCACCCGTTGGGTGCGCGGGTCATCGAGGAACAGGTAGTGCACCAGCGCCGATAACCAGCTGGCCACCTTGTGCGGCCCACGGTGCGCCTCCTCCCCTACCAACATGTGAATGCCGCGGTCGTAATCATCGGCCGAGTAGAACGGCGCAATCCGGTCTTCCTTTGCCCAGTACGCCTCGAAGTAGGCGAACGGCTCATCGTCGAAGCAGCCGATGAGCGTGAGGGTATGCGGGTCGGCTTCCAGCTTTGCCAGGTATTCACGGTGCTGCTGTAAAGAGCCGCTTTCCTGCCAGAACGCGTCGACCCGGGGGTTGTTCTGCCAGCGGCTGAAGCGCTCCAGGTCCTGATCGATTTCCAGTGCGCGCAGCGACACCCAACTGCCCAGGCGCGCATCGAAGCGCCGGTACACTTCGCCGCGGGGCTTGGGCGCCCGGCGCGGATGGCGCTTGCCGTTGCTGATCTGCATCTGCTGCGGGTAAACACTCGCAGCCGTGTCGCCGAGCCAAGGCTGGGGCAACTGCCAGAACAGCGCACGCTCGCACAGGTACACGCCCGGCTGCTCGCCAGGCAGCAACAGGCCGCTGGCAAGCGCCTGTGGCACGCCTTCGGGCAGGTGCCAGGCCAGGCGCTGGCAGGCGACATCACGCGAAAGCAGCCAATAGCAGGCGGCCCACAGGGCCTGGTAAGGGCGCTCTGGGCAGAGGCTTTGCAGGTGCACTTCCAGGCACGCACCCGGTACCAGCCGCAACTGGATCAGCGGGCGCCCTTCAAGGGTCAGGCTCAGCCAGCTATCGCCCTCATCGGCGCTGAGGGTGCGCCAGCGTGGCGGTGACAGTGGCTGCGAAGCGGCATCGAACGGCATGGTCTTGGCTCACGAAGATGAAAAGAAGGCTCACCGTGGAAAACGTTGCCGCTGCAGCGGAATTTAGTCGCGCGGCGCCTGCACCGTGATCCGGTAGGGCTGGAAGATACGCGTCAGTTCCCCGTTGTCGCGCAGGGCACGCATCAGGGCCGCGAACGACTGCTCGCCGATGGGTGCGTCCGGGCGTAGCAAGGCGTAGTGGTGATAGACCTGGTCGATACGCTGCGATGCCACCAGTTGCGCCTGGCTGTCGGGGTTGCGCTGCAGAAAGTCGCTTAGGTACGAACGGGTGACCAGGGCGATGTCGGCACGGCCAGCCTGCACCATCAGCAGGTTGCTGTCGTGGGAGTAGGTCAGGGTCGCGTTGAAGGCTTTACGCAAGTAGTCAGGGTCGGCATTGAAGCGGGCGAAGGCGTAGTGATAGCCGTTGAACAGCGCCAGGCGCTTGCCGCGCAGCTCATCGAAGTACCGCGGGTCACGGCCGTTGGCCTGGCTGGCGACGAACACCTCGGCATCCTCCAGGCCCATGTCTACGGTCTGGTGAGCAATGCCCTGCCAGCCCCATTGCGGGTTCTCGAAGATCGCCATGTCGGTGCGGCCCTGCTGCAAATCGCCAAAGCGCCGCTGGATGGAGGTGGGCACCAGCACAAAATGGTAGCCCTGCTGCGCACGGTTCAGGGCTGCGACCAACTGCGGCAACAGACCGGTGTCGGCCCCCTGCTCGGGGCGTACGGTGTAAGGCGGGAAGTGCGCGGCGCCGATCTTCACTTCGATCGCGTCGGCAGCCCAGCCTGGTATCGCCAGCCAAAGCGCAGCCAGCATCAGCAGAACGGGCAAGGCCTTTAAGCCGGGCGCTGGAGTCAAGACGCACACTCATCACGGTTCGTACCTGGTTGCGCCTAAGCTAGGCGTTTTCCGGGCAGGGCACAACTGCTGGTCGCCCGCCTTAGTGCCAAAGCAGGCGGCAAATTGCCAGGGGGTGCCGTAAGGCCAGACATTGGCTACGCTCTAGCAGGATCTGCAAGGGAGCCTGGTATGGGCCATTGGTTGGTGATCGACCTGGAAGCCACCACCGACGATGGTGGGTGGCCGGTCACAGAGATGGAAATCATTGAAATCGGTGCAAGCCTGGTAACCCGCGAAGGCCGCGAAGTCGACCACTTCCAGCGTTTCGTACGGCCCCGGCGGCGGCCACAGCTGACGCCGTTTTGCCGCGAGCTCACGCACATCAGCCAGGCCAGCGTCGACAGCGCCGCGCCCTTCCCTGAAGTGTGGGCGCGCTTCGAGCGCTGGCTGGGGCACCACCGCGGGCAGTTGCAGGCCTGGGTCAGCTGGGGCGACTACGATCGCCAGCAGTTGCTGCAGGAATGGCAACAGCATGGGCTCGACAGCCTGCTGCGCAACGTGCCGCACATCAACCTCAAGCAGCGCTTCGCCAAAGCCCGTCACCTGCAGCGGCCGACCGGCCTCAATGGCGCCTTGCAACTGGCCGGCATGCACTTTTGCGGGCAGCAGCACCGGGCCTTGGAAGATGCGCGCAATACCGCGCGGCTACTGCCCTTGAGCCTGCCGGCCAATGGCACCTGAAAGCAGATGACGACGGGGATGGCCTTGGGCATACTGGCCAGCCCTTTTTCATCCCCCTGTTCAGGAGTCGCCCATGTTCCAGGTCAACGAGTACTTCAACGGCACCGTCAAGTCGATCGCATTCGCAAGCGAAGAAGGTCCGGCCACCGTGGGTGTGATGGCACCGGGCGAATACGAGTTCGGCACAGCCAAGCGCGAAATCATGCATGTGATTTCCGGTGCTTTGACCGTCAAGCTGCCGGGTAGCGACAACTGGGAAACCTTCAAGGCTGGCGACAAGTTCAATGTGGCCGCGGACAGCAAGTTCCAGCTGCAAGTGAAAGTGGATACCGCCTACCTGTGCGAGTACCGCGACTAAACGCTGGCCTGCACCGGCCTCTTCGCGGGCAAGCCCGCTCACACAGGGACATCACAATGCTTGAGTCCTGTGCCACACCTGTGGGAGCGGGCTTGCCCGCGAAGAATCCAGCACTATTTCGACAAAAAGCCCGCCACCTTCTCAGCCGCCGCCTGCAAATGCTGCGCATGGCTGAACCCCGAAGCCTTCAACGGCTTCAGGTCATGATCGCCCGCCACCAGCCAGCTCACCTCGATCGCCGGTGACAGTGCATACCCTGCCACAGCCTCACGGTTACCCAGCGCATCCCGCTCGCCCTGCACGATCAACGTCGGTGTCTTGAGCCCCGCCAGGTGTTCGACCCTGGGCTTCTCCGGCTTGCCCACGGCATAGAACGGATACCCCAGGCACACCAGTGCATCCGCTTCGAGCTCGTCAGCCAACAAGCTGGCCATGCGCCCGCCCATGGACTTGCCACCGATGGCCAGCTTACCTGTGACCAAAGGTCGCACCTGCTGGTACACCTCGCGCCAGCATTCCAGTAGCACCTTCTGCGGATTGGGCGGCCGCTTGCCGCCGTTCACCCTGCGCTCGGCCATGTACGGGAACTCGAAGCGAATCACCCCGACCCCAAGCGCCGCGAGCCTTTGCGCCATCTCGTCCATGAACCCGCTGTCCATCGGCGCACCGGCACCATGGGCCAGGATCAGACAGCCTTTGTAGCCGTCATCCCCTTGAATTTGCGGAAGATCGCAGCGCAAGCCTGGGACATTTCCGACCTTCGCCCATTGATCCCCGTCAATACCGGCACTTTGCCCATTAATCATGCTTGCCTCGCTCTATAGCCTGCCAATAACCGTGGATGGGAACCCATACATGAACACAACCAGCAGTACCGCCTACAACTACAAGGTGGTCCGCCAATTCGCCATCATGACGGTGGTGTGGGGAATCGTCGGGATGGGGCTCGGCGTCTTCATCGCCGCCCAGCTCGCCTGGCCGTCCCTCAATTTCGACCTCCCCTGGACCAGCTTCGGCCGCCTGCGCCCCCTGCATACCAATGCGGTGATCTTCGCCTTCGGCGGCTGTGCACTGTTCGCCACCTCGTATTATTCGGTGCAACGTACCTGCCAGACCACCCTGTTTTCACCCAAGCTGGCCGCGTTCACCTTCTGGGGCTGGCAACTGGTGATCCTGCTCGCGGCCATCAGCCTGCCGCTGGGCTACACCAGCTCCAAGGAATACGCCGAGCTGGAATGGCCGATCGACATCCTGATCACCATTGTCTGGGTCTGCTACGCCATCGTGTTCTTCGGCACGCTGATGAAGCGCAATACCAAGCATATCTACGTGGGTAACTGGTTCTTCGGGGCCTTCATCCTGACCGTGGCGATGCTGCACATCATCAACAACCTGGAGCTGCCCGTCAGCCTGACCAAGTCATACTCGGTCTACGCGGGCGCCACCGACGCCATGGTCCAGTGGTGGTACGGCCACAACGCGGTGGGCTTCTTCCTGACCGCAGGCTTCCTGGGCATGATGTACTACTACGTGCCCAAGCAGGCCGAGCGGCCGGTGTATTCCTATCGCCTGTCGATCGTGCACTTCTGGGCACTGATCACCCTGTACATTTGGGCCGGCCCGCACCACCTGCACTACACCGCGCTGCCCGACTGGGCACAGTCGCTGGGCATGGTGATGTCGCTAATCCTCCTGGCACCGAGCTGGGGCGGCATGATCAACGGCATGATGACCCTCTCTGGCGCTTGGCATAAGTTGCGCAGCGACCCGATCCTGCGCTTCCTCGTGGTATCGCTGGCGTTCTACGGCATGTCCACCTTCGAAGGCCCGATGATGGCCATCAAGACGGTCAACGCCCTGTCGCACTACACCGACTGGACCATCGGCCACGTCCACGCCGGCGCCCTTGGTTGGGTGGCGATGATCTCGATCGGCGCGCTGTACCACACCATCCCCAAAGTGTTCGGCAAAGAGCAGATGCACAGCATCGGCCTGATCAACGCGCACTTCTGGCTGGCGACCATCGGCACCGTGCTGTACATCGCCTCGATGTGGGTCAACGGCATCGCCCAGGGCCTGATGTGGCGCGCGGTCAACAGCGACGGCACGCTCACCTACTCGTTCGTCGAAACCCTGGTGGCCAGCCACCCTGGCTTCATCGTGCGCTTCGTCGGCGGTGCGATCTTCCTCAGTGGCATGTTCCTGATGGCCTGGAACACCTGGCGCACGGTGCGTGCGCCAGCCACTGACGCCGCCCCTGCGAACGCCCAGCTGGCCTGAGGAGACACGCCTGATGAAACATGAAGTCATCGAGAAAAACATCGGCCTGATGGCGCTGCTGATGGTGTTTGCCGTCAGCATCGGCGGCCTGACCCAGATCGTCCCGCTGTTCTTCCAGGACGTCACCAACAAGCCGGTCGAAGGCATGAAGCCCTACACCGCATTGCAACTGGAAGGCCGCGACATCTACATCCGCGAAGGCTGCGTCGGCTGCCACTCGCAGATGATTCGCCCATTCCGCGCCGAGACCGAGCGCTACGGCCATTACTCGGTCGCTGGCGAGAGCGTGTGGGACCACCCGTTCCTGTGGGGCTCCAAGCGTACCGGCCCGGACTTGGCCCGCGTGGGCGGCCGCTACTCGGACGACTGGCACCGCGCGCACCTGTACAACCCGCGCAACGTGGTGCCCGAATCGAAGATGCCGTCCTACCCGTGGCTGGTCGCCGAGCAGGTCGACAACAGCCACACCGAAACCAAGATGCGCACCCTGCGAACCCTCGGTGTGCCGTACACCGACGCCGACATCGCCGGTGCCCGCGACGCGGTCAAGGGCAAGACCGAGATGGACGCGCTGGTCGCTTACCTGCAGGTGCTCGGCACCGCGATCAAGAACAAGAGGTGAGTGCGATGGAAATAGACATCGGCATGATCCGCGGGCTGGGCACCCTGGTGGTGATGATCGCCTTCATCGGCCTCTCGCTCTGGGTATTCAACCGCCGCCGCGACCGTGATTTCGCCGAAGCGCGCCTGCTGCCCTTCGTCGACGACCGCCTGCCCCCTGCCGGGCAGGAACCTGCTGCCAAGAGGAGTTCCGGGCAATGACCACCTTCTGGAGTACGTACATCAGCGTACTGACCATCGGCAGTTTGATCGGCCTTACCTGGCTGCTGCTGTCGACCCGCAAGGGCCAGAGTACCGACACCACCGACCAGACCATGGGCCACAGCTTCGATGGCATCGAGGAATACGACAACCCGCTGCCCAAGTGGTGGTTCTGGTTGTTCGTGGGCACCCTGGTGTTCTCGGTCGGCTACCTGATCCTCTATCCAGGCCTGGGTAACTGGAAAGGCATCCTGCCGGGCTACGACAACGGCTGGACCGGGGTCAACGAATGGCAGAAGGAAATGGACAAGGCCGATGCCAAGTTCGGGCCGATCTTCGCCAAGTACGCGGCCATGCCGGTCGAGGAAGTGGCCAAGGACCCGCAAGCCCTGAAGATGGGCAGCCGCCTGTTCGCCTCCAACTGCTCGGTGTGCCACGGCTCGGACGCCAAAGGCGCCTATGGCTTCCCCAACCTGACCGACAAGGACTGGCGCTGGGGCGGCGAGCCGGAGACCATCAAGGCCTCGATCATGAACGGTCGCCACGGCGTGATGCCGGCTTGGGCCGAGGTCATTGGCGAGCAGGGCGTGGCCGATGTGGCGGCGTTCGTGCTGACCAACCTGGATGGCCGCAGCTTGCCGGAAGGGGTCAAGGCCGACCCGGCCAAGGGCAAGGAAATCTTTGCCGGCAACTGCGTGGCCTGCCACGGGCCTGAAGCCAAAGGCACCCCAGCCATGGGCGCGCCTGACCTGACTCACCCGCAGGCGTTCATCTACGGCTCGAGCTTCGCCCAGTTGCAACAGACCATTCGTTATGGTCGCCAGGGGCAGATGCCGGCACAGGCCGAGATCCAGGGCAATGACAAGGTGCACTTGCTGGCGGCTTATGTGTATAGCCTGTCGCACGGTGACGCGCCTGAAGCAGTGACTGTTAAGTAATACCCGGGGGCCGCTTTGCGGCCCATTCGCAGCGCAAGGCTGCTCCTACAGGCGATCGCATGCTTCTTGTAGGCGCAGCCTTGTGCTGTAAATGGGCTGAAAAGCAGCCCCCACGCCCTCCCCCCGCCATACCCCTCCCCTTGCACCCCCCCCTAACCGAACTACGCTTGTTGCCTCAGTGGGCTTCGCTGCCAATCCAGCGAAGCAGACGCGGCGCATAGCCTGGTGCCGTCCGACAAAAAAGCCTGACCGATCGATCAGAAAAAGATGAAAAACGGTACACATTACAAATATTTATTTGTGTACAATCGTTCGAACCCAACACCGCTGGACACAGGTGGACGGGCTTGGACACGGGTCGGCGTACCAAAGTTGCGTTGCGGTAACCCGAGGGGTTATCGATACTGGCGCCGATTTTTCGACCAACAAGAACATCAAAACCGTGGAACCTTAGAATGAGCACAGCAATCAGTCCGACTGCTTATAACTATAAGGTCGTCCGCCAGTTCGCCATCATGACGGTGGTCTGGGGGATCCTTGGCATGGGCCTCGGCGTTTTCATCGCCTCGCAACTGGTATGGCCGCAACTGAACCTGGACCTGCCCTGGACCAGCTTCGGCCGCCTGCGCCCGTTGCACACCAACCTGGTGATCTTCGCCTTCGGCGGCTGTGCGTTGTTCGGCACCAGCTACTACGTAGTGCAGCGCACCTGCCAGACCCGGCTGATCTCCGACAGCATGGCGGCCTTCACCTTCTGGGGTTGGCAAGCGGTGATCGTCGGCGCACTGATCACCCTGCCGATGGGCTACACCACCACCAAGGAATACGCCGAGCTGGAATGGCCACTGGCGATCCTGCTGGCCATTGTCTGGGTGACCTACGGGCTGGTGTTCTTCGGCACCATCGTTAAGCGCAAGACCAAGCACATCTACGTCGGCAACTGGTTCTACGGCGCATTCATCGTGGTCACCGCGATGCTGCACATCGTCAACCACATCTCGCTGCCGGTCAGTCTGTTCAAGTCGTACTCGGCCTACTCCGGCGCCACTGACGCCATGATCCAGTGGTGGTACGGCCACAACGCCGTGGGCTTCTTCCTCACCACCGGCTTCCTGGGGATGATGTACTACTTCGTGCCCAAGCAGGCCGAGCGGCCGATCTACTCGTATCGCCTGTCGATCGTGCACTTCTGGGCGCTGATCACCCTGTACATCTGGGCCGGCCCGCACCACCTGCACTACACCGCCCTGCCCGACTGGGCACAGTCGCTGGGCATGGTGATGTCGATCATCCTGCTGGCGCCAAGCTGGGGTGGCATGATCAACGGCATGATGACCCTGTCCGGTGCCTGGCACAAATTGCGCACCGACCCGATCCTGCGCTTCCTCGTGGTATCGCTGGCGTTCTACGGCATGTCCACCTTCGAAGGCCCGATGATGGCCATCAAGACCGTGAACTCGCTGTCGCACTACACCGACTGGACCATCGGCCACGTCCACGCCGGCGCCCTTGGTTGGGTAGCGATGATCTCGATCGGCGCGGTGTACCACATGATTCCCAAGCTGTATGGCCGGGCACAGATGCACAGCGTCGGCTTGATCAACGCGCACTTCTGGCTGGCGACCATCGGCACCGTGCTGTACATCGCCTCGATGTGGGTCAACGGCATCACCCAGGGCCTGATGTGGCGCGCCATCAACGATGACGGCACGCTCACCTACTCCTTCGTCGAAGCCTTGCAGGCCAGCCACCCGGGCTACATCGTCCGCGCGCTGGGCGGTGCATTCTTCGCCTCGGGCATGTTGCTGATGGCTTACAACGTGTTCCGCACCGTACGCGCGGCCAACCCGGTTGAAGCAGATGAAGCCGCCAAGATCGTCGTCGTGGGAGCGCACTGATGAAGCATGAAGCCGTCGAGAAGAACATAGGCCTGCTGGCCTTCTTCATGGTCATCGCCGTCAGCGTCGGTGGCCTGACCCAGATCGTCCCGCTGTTTTTCCAGGACGTCACCAACAAACCCGTTGAAGGCATGAAGCCGCGCACCGCGCTGGAGCTTGAAGGCCGCGACATCTACATCCGCGAAGGCTGCGTGGGCTGCCACTCGCAGATGATCCGCCCGTTCCGCGCCGAGACCGAGCGCTACGGCCATTACTCGGTCGCCGGTGAAAGCGTGTGGGACCACCCCTTCCTGTGGGGCTCCAAGCGCACCGGCCCGGACCTGGCCCGCGTGGGCGGCCGCTACTCGGACGACTGGCACCGCGCGCACCTGTACAACCCGCGCAACGTGGTGCCCGAATCGAAGATGCCGTCCTACCCATGGCTGGTCGAGAACAAACTCGACGGCAAGGACACCGCGAAGAAGATGGAAGTGCTGCGGACCCTCGGCACGCCGTACACCGACGCCGACATTGCCGGCGCGCGGGACGCGGTCAAGGGCAAGACCGAGATGGACGCCATCGTCGCGTACCTGCAGGGTCTTGGCACCATCATCAAAAGCAAACGGTGACGCTGATGGATATCGGGATGATTCGCGGCCTGGGCACCGTCGTGGTGATGGTGGCCTTCGTAGGCCTGGCGCTGTGGGTGTTCAACCCACGGCGCAAGCAGGAGTTCGACGAGGCGACCCGGTTGCCCTTCGCGGATGATCCCGAAGCCACCCGGCACGTCGAGCAAGCGCAAGCAAAAGCTTCTGGGAGCAAAAAACAATGACAACCTTCTGGAGTCTGTACGTCACCGTCCTGACCCTGGGCACCATCTTCTCACTGACCTGGCTGCTGCTGTCGACCCGCAAGGGCCAGCGCGAAGAGGTCACCGACGAGACCGTCGGGCATGCCTTCGATGGCATCGAGGAATATGACAACCCGCTGCCCAAATGGTGGTTCTGGCTGTTCGTCGGCACCATCATCTTCGCCCTCGGCTACCTGGTGCTGTACCCAGGCCTGGGTAACTGGAAAGGTATGCTGCCGGGCTATTCGTACCTGGACACCGACAAGCAGACCGAGTTTGCCAACGGCCAGCCGGGCTGGACCGGCGTGCACGAGTGGGAAAAGGAAATGGCCAAGGCCGATGCCCGCTTCGGGCCGATCTTCGCCAAGTTCGCCGCGATGCCCATCGAAGAAGTCGCCAAAGACCCGCAGGCCCTGAAAATGGGCGCACGGCTGTTCGCGTCCAACTGCTCGGTGTGCCACGGCTCCGACGCCAAGGGCGCCTACGGTTTCCCCAACCTGACCGACAACGACTGGCGTTGGGGCGGTGAGCCGGAAACCATCAAGACCACCATCATGGGCGGTCGCCACGGCGTGATGCCGGCCTGGTCCGAGGTGATCGGCGAGCAAGGCGTTGCCGATGTGGCAGCCTTTGTGGTCAGCAAGCTCGATGGCCGCACCCTGCCGGAAGGCGCCAAGGCCGATGCCGAAAACGGGCAGAAGATCTTCGCCGCCAACTGCGTGGCCTGCCACGGGCCAGAGGGCAAGGGTACACCGGCCATGGGTGCACCAAACCTGACCCATCCACAGGCGTTTATCTACGGCTCGAGCTTTGCCCAGTTGCAGCAGACCATTCGCTACGGCCGCCAGGGGCAGATGCCGGCGCAGGAGCAGCTGCAGGGCAATGACAAGGTGCACCTGCTGGCAGCTTATGTGTACAGCCTGTCGCATCAGGAGCAGGAGCCTCAAAAGGCTGAGTAAGCAGGTCCGGCCTCTTCGCGGGTAAACCCGCTCCCACAGGTATCTCGCCGAGCCTGAGGGCAGCGGGGTCCCTGTGGGAGCGGGTTTACCCGCGAAGAATCCAGCACAAGCTGACCTGGATCAATTGACACCCGCCATATCACGATTCATACCACGAACCCAACGCGACTAAAGGTCGCAGTGCAACCCCTGGGTGCCATCACAGGCGTATCATGGGTCGCAGAGCGCTAGCAGATTGCGCGAGACTGCGGCCGGCATGCACTGGCCGCGGCATTTCTCCACTGCCGTGGGACTTGATGATGAGCAAGCAAATTCCGGTACATGACGTCACCCCGCCTGCCAACAAAGGGAAGGATTCCGTCGACCTCTACGCCTCCCGCGAGAAAATCTACACCCGCGCCTTCACAGGCGTCTTCCGCCGCCTGCGCATGGTCGGCGGGGCCGTGCTGTTCCTGCTCTACTTCGGCACCGTGTGGCTGAACTGGGGCGGTCACCAGGCCGTCTGGTGGAACCTGCCCGAGCGCAAGTTCTACATCTTCGGCGCCACCATCTGGCCCCAGGACTTCATCCTCCTGTCAGGCATCCTTATCGTCGCCGCGTTTGGCCTGTTCTTCGTCACCGTGTATGCCGGCCGGGTGTGGTGCGGCTATACCTGCCCGCAAAGCGTGTGGACGTGGATTTTCATGTGGTGCGAAAAAGTCACCGAGGGTGACCGCAACCAGCGCATGAAGCTCGACCGCGCCCCCATGAGCGGCAACAAGTTCCTGCGCAAATTCGCCAAGCACAGCCTGTGGCTGCTGATCGGTTTCGTCACCGGCATGACCTTTGTCGGTTACTTCTCGCCGATTCGTGAGCTGGCCATCGAGTTCTTCACCGGCCAAGCCGATGGCTGGGCCTACTTCTGGGTCGGTTTCTTCACCCTCGCCACCTACGGCAACGCCGGTTGGCTGCGCGAGCAGGTTTGCGTGTACATGTGCCCCTATGCACGCTTCCAGAGCGTGATGTTCGACAAGGACACGCTGATCGTGTCCTACGACCCGCGCCGTGGCGAAACCCGTGGCCCGCGTAAAAAAGACATCGACTACAAGGCCCAAGGCCTGGGCGACTGCATCGACTGCACCATGTGCGTGCAGGTCTGCCCCACCGGCATCGACATCCGCGACGGCCTGCAGATCGAGTGTATCGGCTGCGCCGCGTGCATCGACGCCTGCGACACCATCATGGACAAGATGAACTACCCCAAAGGGCTGATCAGCTACACCACCGAGCACAACCTGTCCGGGCAGAAAACCCACATGCTGCGCCCTCGGCTGATCGGCTATGCGCTGGTGCTGCTAGTCATGATCGGCGCCCTGGCCACCGCCTTCGCCACCCGCTCGCTGGTCGGCTTCGACGTCAGCAAGGACCGCGTGCTGTACCGCGAAAACGCCCAGGGCCGGATCGAGAACGTCTACAGCCTCAAGGTCATGAACAAAGACCAACGCGACCACGTCTACGTGCTCGATGCCGCCGGCCTGCCAGACCTCAAGCTCGAAGGCCAGCGCGAGATCCGCGTGGCGGCCGGTGACATCGTCAGCCTGCCCGTGCAGCTGTCGATAGCGCCCGAGAAACTGCCATCGACCACCAACGAAATCACCTTCATCCTCAAGAGCGCCGATGACAGCGACGCCCAGGTTGAAGCCAAGAGCCGCTTCATCGGCCCACAGATCCGCTGAGAGAGATTATCGACAATGCCTGCCGCCACCGCCGCCAGCCCTTGGTACAAGCACCTCTGGCCCTGGATCATCATCGGCATCCTCACCACCTCGGTGTGCCTGAGCCTGACCATGGTCAGCATCGCCGTGCGCAACCCGGACAACCTGGTCAACGACAACTACTACGAGGCCGGCAAAGGCATCAACCGTTCGCTGGACCGTGAGCTGCTGGCCCAGACCTTGAACCTCAAGGCCAGCGTGCATTTGGATGAGCTGACCGGCGAAGTCGACCTGCGCCTGACGGGCGACAGCGACCCGCAAATGCTGGAACTGAACCTGATCTCGCCCACCCAGCCGGACAAGGACCGCAAGGTGGCGCTAACCCGTGCCGAGGCTGGGCGCTATGTCGGGCAACTGGACGACAAGGTCGAAGGGCGGCGCTTTGTCGAGTTGCTGGGCAGCCAGCAAGGGCAGGTGTGGCGGTTGTTCGAGGAAGAAAAGGTGGAGCATGGTGTGACCTTGCAGCTGGGCGATGAAGCGTTGCTAGGCGCAGAACACAAATAATCGCGACACCACTGCCCCTGTGGGAGCGGGTTTACCCGCGAATGCGTCAGACCTGTAATCACCACTGCCTGATCTATCGCATTCGCGGGTGAACCCGCTCCCACAGGGTTCGATGCAAACCAGCTGATTTGTGTAAGGCAACAGCCCAATGACCCAACCCACCCCCTGCTACCACTGCGCCCTGCCCGTCCCCGCCGGCAATCGCTTCACCGCCGTGGTCCTCGGCGAGCCACGGCAGTTCTGCTGCCCAGGCTGCCAGGCAGTGGCCGAGTCCATCGTCGCCGGGGGCCTGGAGCACTATTACCAACACCGCAGTGACACCAGCGCCAACCCCGAAGCCTTGCCAAGGCAACTGCAGGATGAACTGGCGCTCTACGACCGCAGCGACGTGCAACAAACCTTCGTCCGCCACGCCGGCGAACTGGCCGAAGCTACCTTGATGGTCGAGGGCATCAGTTGCGCCGCCTGCGGCTGGCTGATCGAAAAGCACCTGCGCAACCTGCCCGGGGTCGCCGAAGCACGCCTGAACCTGTCTAATCATCGCCTGCTGCTGGCCTGGGACGACCACCAGTTGCCCCTCTCGCGCCTGCTCGCCGAGCTGCGCCAGATCGGCTACGCCGCCCATCCCTACCAACCGGACCAGGCCGCCGAGCAGCTGGCCCGGGAGAACCGCAGTGCCTTACGGCGCCTGGGTGTCGCTGGGCTGCTGTGGTTCCAGGCGATGATGGCAACCATGGCCACCTGGCCCGAATTCAACATCGACCTGTCGCCCGAGCTGCACACCATCCTGCGCTGGGTCGCGCTGTTTCTGACCATCCCGATCGTGTTCTACAGCTGCGCGCCGTTCTTCAAAGGCGCAGCGCGCGACCTGCGCACCCGCCACCTGACCATGGACGTCTCGGTATCGCTGGCCATTGCCCTGGCGTTCGGCGCCGGGATCTGGACCGCGATCAGCGGCAGCGGCGAGCTGTATTTCGATACCGTCGGCATGTTCGCCCTGTTCCTGCTGACCGGTCGCTACCTTGAGCGACGCGCCCGCGAACGCACCGCGGCGGCCACCGCGCAACTGGTCAACCTGCTGCCCGCCTCGTGCCTGCGCCTGGACGTTATCGGCCGTGCCGAGCGCATCCTGCTCAGCGAACTGCAGCGCGGCGACACGGTGCAAGTCCTGCCCGGCGCGGTAATCCCCGCCGATGGGCGCATCGTCGAAGGCCGCTCCAGCGTCGACGAGTCACTGCTGACCGGCGAATACCTGCCGCAACCGCGTCGCGTCGGCGATCGGGTCACCGGTGGCACCCTGAACGTCGAGAGCACCCTGAACGTGGAAGTCGAAGCCCTCGGCCACGACTCGCGGCTGTCGGCCATCGTCCGCCTGCTGGAACGCGCGCAGACCGAAAAACCGCGCCTGGCCGAGATCGCCGACCGCGCTTCGCAGTGGTTCTTGCTGTTTACCTTGATAGCCGCCGTGGCCATCGGCCTGTGGTGGTGGCACCTGGCCCCGGACCGCGCCTTCTGGATCGTGCTGGCCATGCTGGTAGCGACCTGCCCTTGCGCCTTGTCCCTGGCCACGCCCACAGCCCTTACCGCCGCCACCGGCACCCTGCACAAACTCGGCCTGCTGGTGACCCGCGGCCACGTGCTCGAAGGGCTCAACCAGATCGACACGGTCATCTTCGACAAGACCGGCACGCTCACCGAAGGCCGCCTTACCTTGCGCAACATTCGCCCGCTGGGCGACCTGGCCGCCGACCGTTGCCTGGCCCTGGCCGCCGCCCTGGAAAACCGCTCCGAACACCCCATCGCACGCGCTTTCGGCCGCACCGCCGCGCCCGCCGACGAAGTGCAGACCGTGCCAGGCCTGGGCCTGGAGGGGCTGGTTGACGGCCAACGCCTGCGTATCGGCCAGGCCACGTTCGTGTGCGCCCTGAGTGGCGCAGAAATCCCCGGCGTGCCCGAGCCACGCGGCCAATGGCTGCTGCTGGGTGATCGCCAAGGGCCGCTGGCCTGGTTCGGCCTCGATGACCGCCTGCGCGATGATGCCCCGGCCTTGCTCGCTGCCTGCAAGGCGCGGGGCTGGCGGACGCTGCTGCTGTCGGGTGACAGCTCGCCGATGGTCGCCGAAGTGGCGGCGCAACTGGGCATCGACCAGGCCATCGGCGGCCTGCGCCCGGACGACAAGCTGGACCGGCTCAAGGCGCTGCAAGCCGCTGGCCGCAAGGTGCTGATGCTGGGTGATGGGGTCAACGACGTGCCGGTGCTGGCTGCCGCCGACATCAGCATCGCCATGGGCAGCGCCACTGACCTGGCCAAGACCAGCGCCGATGCGGTGCTGCTGTCCAACCGCCTGCAGGCGCTGGTACAGGCCTTCGACCTGGCCCGCCGCACGCGCCGCAACATCCTCGAGAACCTGCTGTGGGCGACCCTGTATAATGGCCTCATGTTGCCGTTTGCCGCGCTCGGCTGGATCACCCCCGTGTGGGCGGCCATCGGCATGTCGGTGAGCTCGCTGATCGTGGTCCTCAACGCCCTGCGCCTGACCCGGCTGCCAGGCGTGGCGGCCACCAGCAGCCACCCGCAACCCGCCACCGCCTGATCAGGAGCCGCCCATGCCAGCCCTCTATGTCATGATCCCGGCCGCCCTGCTGCTTGTCGGCGTCGCCGTGTACATCTTCTTCTGGGCGGTGGACAGCGGCCAGTACGACGACCTCGAAGGCCCTGCCCACAGCATCCTGTTCGACGACCAGGACCCGCGCCACCAGGCTGCGGTCAAGCCGGACGACAGCCTGGCCGAAGACGACAAGGAACCCCCACCCCGTGCCTGACCTGCTGCCCCTGCTCGGCTCGGCGCTGATCCTTGGCCTGCTCGGTGGCGGCCACTGCCTGGGCATGTGCGGCGGCCTGATGGGCGCGCTGACCCTGGCCATCCCACCCGAGCAACGCGGCCGACGCTTGCAACTGCTGTTGGCGTACAACATCGGGCGCATTCTCAGCTATACCTGCGCCGGCCTGCTGGTGGGCCTGGCTGGCTGGGCCGTGGCCAGCAGCCCGGCCGCCCTGGCGCTGCGGGTGGTAGCCGCATTGCTATTGATTGCCATGGGGCTGTACCTGGCCGGCTGGTGGAGCGGGTTGACCCGTATCGAGGCCCTGGGCCGAGGGCTGTGGCGGCATATCCAGCCAATCGCCTCGCGCTTGCTGCCGGTGTCGAGCCTGCCGCGCGCCCTGTTGCTGGGGGCCTTGTGGGGCTGGTTGCCGTGCGGGCTGGTGTACAGCACGTTGCTGTGGGCTGCGAGCCAAGGAAATGCGGGGTACAGCGCGGCGTTGATGCTGGCCTTCGGGCTGGGCACCTGGCCGGTATTGCTGGCCACGGGCTTGGCGGCGGAGCGGGTCAGCAGCCTGTTGCGACGGCGCAGCGTGCGCATGGCGGGCGGGTTGCTGGTCATCCTGTTTGGCCTGTGGACGCTGCCTGGGCCACACCAGCATTGGCTGATGGGACACTGAAGCGGGCTGCTGTACAGCCCCAATGGCTCTTGATACAAATCAACACAGATTCCTACAGACGGCCATAGACTCCGGACACTGCTCGCTCTATCCGGGGACCGCCCACATGCTCGACGACCTACGTTGGGACACCGACCTGATCCGACGCTACGACCTGGCCGGACCACGCTACACCTCCTACCCGACCGCCGTGCAACTGCACAGCGAAGTGGGCTCGTTCGACCTGCTCCACGCCCTGCGCGAGAGCCGCCGGGCAGTGCGCCCGTTGTCGCTGTACGTGCACGTGCCGTTCTGCGCCAACATCTGCTACTACTGCGCCTGCAACAAAGTCATCACCAAGGACCGTGGCCGCGCCGCGCCCTACCTGCAACGCCTGGAGCAGGAAATCCAGCTGATCGCCTGCCACCTGGACCCCAAACAACGGGTCGAGCAACTGCACTTCGGCGGCGGCACGCCCACCTTCCTCAGCCCCGTGGAATTGCGCCAGCTGATGGCCACCCTGCGCCAGCACTTCAACCTGCTGGACGATGATTCCGGCGACTACGGCATCGAAATCGACCCACGCGAAGCCGACTGGTCGACCATGGGCCTGCTCCGCGAGTTGGGCTTCAACCGTGTCAGCCTGGGCGTGCAGGACCTGGACCCGGCCGTGCAGCGGGCGGTTAACCGCCTGCAGAGCCTGGAGCAGACCCGCACCCTGATCGAGGCAGCGCGTACCCTGCAATTCCGCTCAATCAACCTGGACTTGATCTACGGCCTGCCCAAGCAGACCCCGGAAGGCTTTGCCCGCACGGTCGAAGAGGTGATCCGCCTGCAACCCGACCGTTTATCGGTGTTCAACTACGCCCACTTGCCCGAGCGTTTCATGCCTCAGCGACGCATCGACAACAATGACCTGCCGAGCCCGTCAGCCAAGCTCGAAATGCTGCATGCCACCATCGACCAGCTGACCGCCGCCGGTTACCGCTACATCGGCATGGACCACTTCGCCCTGCCCGACGATGAGCTGGCCATGGCCCAGGAAGAAGGCACCCTGCAACGCAACTTCCAGGGCTACACCACCCACGGCCATTGCGACCTGGTCGGCCTGGGGGTGTCTGCCATCAGCCAGATCGGCGACCTCTATTGCCAGAACAGCAGCGACCTCAACACCTACCAGGACAGCCTCTCCAACGCCCAACTGGCCACGCAGCGCGGCCTGCTGTGCAACCACGACGATCGCCTGCGCCGGGCAGTGATCCAGCAGTTGATCTGCCATTTCGAACTGGACTACGAGCCGATCGAACAGGCCTTCACCATCGATTTCCGCGGCTACTTCAACGACCTCTGGCCGGAACTGCTGACCTTGCAGAGTGATGGCCTGATCAGCCTGGACGACAAGGGCATCCGCATCCTGCCCGCCGGCCGCCTGTTGGCGCGCTCGGTGTGCATGGTGTTCGACGCCTACCTGGCGATGCAAAACCGCCAGCGCTTCTCACGGGTCATCTGAAAAGCGAGACGTTCAACCGCATGGACAAGTGGGCTTGTGCGGCACATTATGGGTACACGAAAGGCCTCGGCGCGCACCCGCCGAGGCTTCGCCAGCACGCACCACAATAGCGCACGCTGGCCTACAACCTACGCCGTGAGTTACCCTTACGTCTTATGTGTGCTTTCCCACAAGGATCGATTGAAAATGTCCGAGCCAGTTAAACTGCGCCCACATACCCAGGCCCATTGCAAGGATTGCAGCCTGGCCCCCCTGTGCCTGCCTCTTTCGCTGAACCTGGAAGACATGGAAGCACTGGATGAAATCGTCAAACGTGGACGGCCGCTGAAAAAAGGCGAGTTCCTGTTCCGTCAGGGTGACAATTTCGGCTCGGTCTACGCAGTACGTTCCGGCGCCCTCAAAACCTTCAGCCTCAGCGACAGCGGCGAAGAGCAGATCACCGGCTTCCACCTGCCCAGCGAACTGGTCGGCCTGTCCGGCATGGACACCGAAGCCTACCCGGTGTCGGCCCAGGCCCAAGAGACCACGTCGGTGTGCGAAATCCCCTTCGAACGCCTCGACGAACTCTCGGTGCAATTGCCGCAATTGCGTCGTCAGCTGATGCGTGTGATGAGCCGCGAGATCCGCGACGACCAGCAAATGATGCTGCTGTTATCGAAGAAAACCGCCGACGAACGCATTGCCACCTTCCTGGTCAACCTGTCCGCACGCTTCCGCGCACGTGGCTACTCGGCCAACCAGTTCCGCCTGAGCATGTCGCGCAACGAAATCGGCAATTACCTGGGCCTGGCGGTGGAAACCGTGTCGCGGGTCTTCACCCGCTTCCAGCAAAACGGCCTGATTCGCGCCGAAGGCAAGGAAGTGCATATCCTCGACCCGATTCAGTTGTGCGCGCTGGCCGGCGGTGCAATAGAGGCCTGAGCTTTTGTTAACGGGTATACTGGCGCCATCGTTTTTCCAGGATACCCGCAACAATGCATAGCGAAGCCTTCGACCTCAAAGCCCTGATCCGCCCGGTAGTGGACTTCCCCAAACCGGGTGTGATCTTTCGCGACATCACCCCGCTGTTCCAATCCCCACGCGGGCTGCGCTATGTCGCCGACCAGTTCATCGAGCGTTATGTCGAGGCTGAGTTCAGCCACATCGGCGCCATGGACGCGCGCGGCTTCCTGATCGGCTCGATCATCGCCCACCAGCTGAACAAGCCGCTGATCCTGTTCCGCAAACAGGGCAAGCTGCCGGCTGACGTGCTGAGCGAGGGTTATCAGACCGAGTACGGCGAGGCCTTCCTCGAAGTGCATGCCGACAGCCTGTGCGAAGGCGACTCGGTGTTGATTTTCGATGACCTGATTGCCACTGGCGGCACCCTGCTGGCGGCAGCCAACCTGGTGCGTCGTACCGGGGCTCAGGTATTTGAAGCGGCAGCGATCATTGACCTGCCGGAGCTGGACGGTTCGCGCCGGCTGCAGGCTGCGGGTGTGCCGACCTTCTGCCTGACCGAGTTTTCGCTGAACGAATACTGAGTGCATTGCAGCCATCGCTTTTTGTAGGAGCAGCCTTGCGCTGCGAAGAGGCCAATGACAACGAGACTATTTTCGTTGCCATTACCGGCCTCTTCGCAGCACAAGGCTGCTCCTACAGACCGCTCGTAAGGTCTTTAGAGCGAAATCGGCCTGCGCCCCGCAAAGGCATGCGCCAATGTCCCGCCATCCACCAACTCCAGCTCGCCACCCAGCGGCACACCATGGGCAATGCGCGACGCCACCAGGCCTTTCTCGTTCAGCAACTGCGCGATGTAATGCGCCGTCGCCTCCCCTTCCACCGTCGGGTTGGTCGCCAGGATCACCTCGGTAAAGGTGCCCTGCTCCTCGATTCGCGCCATCAGCTGCGGCACGCCAATCGCCTCAGGCCCCAGGCCATCGAGCGGCGACAGATGCCCCTTGAGCACGAAATAGCGGCCGCGGTAGCCGGTCTGCTCCACCGCATACACATCCACCGGCCCCTCGACCACACACAACTGCGTGTCGTCACGGCGCGGGTCGGCGCACTGCGGGCACAGTTCCTGCTCGGTCAAGGTGCGGCACTGACGGCAATGGCCAACCCCTTCCATGGCCTGGGTCAACGCCTGAGCCAACCGCAGGCCGCCGCTGCGGTCACGCTCAAGCAGCTGCAGGGCCATGCGCTGGGCGGTTTTCTGGCCGACACCCGGCAGGGTGCGCAAGGCATCGATCAGTTGGCGGATCAGGGGGCTGAAGCTCATGTAGGCAGGCCTGCAAGTCGGGGGAACAGAATGAACAAGGGAGCAACGGCCCCAAGGCCGTTGCTCCCCATTTGACGCAAAAGGTGAATCAGAACGGCATTTTGAAGCCTGGCGGCAACTGCATGCCAGCGGTCATGCCGCCCATTTTTTCCTGGCTGCTCTGCTCGACCTTACGGACCGCATCGTTCAGTGCGGCAGCGATCAGGTCTTCAAGCACTTCCTTGTCGTCTTCATCGGTCGACATCAGGCTTTGGTCGATGCTGACGCGCTTAACGTCGTGACGACCGGTCATCACCACGCTCACCAGGCCGCCACCGGATTGGCCGGTCACTTCGGCGTTGGCCAGTTCTTCTTGCATCTTGGCCATTTTTTCCTGCATCTGCTGGGCCTGCTTCATCAGGCCGGCCATGCCACCTTTCATCATGGGGGTATACCTCGATTGGGTCATGTGATGCGGCCCGGCACCGGGCCAGCCGCATGGTTATCCGTTACTGGCCCTGATTGGCCAGGGCCTCTACAGGCTCAATAGTATCCTGTCGCACCTTGGCACCGAACTGCTTGATCATCTGCTGGATTAACGGATCCTGCTCGATCGACACCACGGCGTCTTGCTGGCGCTCGGCACGCTTGCGCGAAGCGGCCTGGGCTGGCGTTTCCTGCTCAGGGCGTATCAGCTCGATACGCAGGTTCAGGGTGCGCCCCAGGTGCTGATTGAGCGCGTCGTTCAAGCGCCGCTGCTGGGTGGCATTGAACAGTGCGCCCTGGCCTGGGTCCAGGTGCAACAGCCAGTCGTCGCCGTCGGCGGCAATCAGCGTACAGTTTGCGGCGATGTTGCCTGTCATACCGGAGACAGGCAACTGTGGGAATAATTCCAGCCATTGCAGGGCCAGGCCGGTAGCCGGCTGGGCGGCCGGCAGCGGTTCGGCAGCAGGTTTGGGCTGCTCTTCCTGGACGTGCTCGGCCAGTTCATCGAGGTAACTGAAGCCGACGGGGTCGCTGTCACCTACGTAGTAATCTTCGTCCGCTGGCGGTTCGTCGTCGCGGTCCATGCCCGCTGCCGCATAGGCCGACGGGTCGAACGGCGGCTCGTCGTAGGCCGGCTGTTCGCGCTGCGGCTCGGCCATGGCTGGCTGGGGCGCAGGTGTTGGCTCAGGCGCAGGCTCAGCCACAGGCACCGGCGAGGCGGCAACCGGCACGGGGGGCGCTACAGGCTCTTCCCAAGGCAGGTCGATGACGTCCTCGACAGGTGCGGGTGCCGGCGCAGCAGGTTCAACTGGCGCTGGCTGAGTAACCGCAGGCGTCGGCTCTACAGCGGGTGCTACAGGGGTCGGCACCTCCACCGCGTGCGCGACAACCGGCGCCACGGGCGCTGCGGCTGGCTGATGGGCCACTCCCGCAGCTGCCACCGGTGTTGCAGGATCAGCTGTGGCTTGGCTGATCCCCACCGGCTTTAGCACCGGTTTCGGCGCGTCATCGGTGTCGGCTGGGCGGAACGCCAGCATGCGCAACAGGACCATCTCGAAGCCACCCCGTGGGTCCGGCGCCAGGGGCAAGTCGCGGCGGCCAATCAGGCCCATCTGGTAATAGAACTGCACGTCCTCGGCCGGCAATGCCGAGGCCAGCGCCAATACGCGGTCGCGGTCGCCCTGGCCGTTGTCCACCGCCTCCGGCAGTGCCTGGGCAATGGCGACACGGTGCAGCACGTTGAGCATTTCGGCCAGCACGCCACTCCAGTCCGGCCCTTGCTCGGCAAGGTTGCGCACAGCCTCCAGCAGCGCTCGGGCATCGCCTTCTAGCAGCGCCTGCAGCACGCCATAAACCTGCCCATGGTCGAGGCTGCCGAGCATGGCCCGCACATCGGCCGCCAGCACCTTGCCTTCACCAAACGCGATGGCCTGGTCAGTCAAGCTCATGGCATCGCGCATCGAACCGTCGGCGGCGCGGCCCAGCAGCCATAGGGCATCTGGCTCGAACGGCACGTTTTCGGCGGTCAGCACATGGCTAAGGTGCTCGACTACTCGCTCCGGGCTCATGTTCTTCAGCGAGAACTGCAGGCAGCGCGACAGGATGGTCGCTGGCAGCTTCTGCGGGTCGGTGGTGGCGAGGATGAACTTGACGTAGGGCGGCGGCTCTTCCAGCGTCTTGAGCAAGGCGTTGAACGAGTGGGTCGAGAGCATGTGCACTTCGTCGATCAAATAGACCTTGAAGCGCCCACGGCTCGGGGCATATTGCACGTTATCCAGCAGCTCGCGAGTGTCTTCGACCTTGGTGCGGCTGGCGGCGTCGATCTCGATCAGGTCGACGAAACGGCCCTCGTCGATCTCCCGGCACACCGAACAGGTGCCGCAGGGCGTCGAGGTGATGCCGGTTTCGCAGTTCAGGCATTTGGCGATAATGCGGGCGATGGTAGTCTTGCCCACACCGCGGGTGCCGGTAAACAGGTAGGCATGGTGCAGGCGCTGGTTGTCCAAGGCATTGATCAAGGCCTTGAGCACATGGGCCTGGCCGACCATTTCGCGGAACGAGCGCGGACGCCATTTTCGTGCAAGAACCTGATAACTCATCGAAAAACCATCGTAGCCTGATCGAGCGGAAGATCGCTAATGCTAGCGGAGCGGGGCCGAAATTGCACCCTGCGCGACTGGTCTAAGCTATGAAACTGGCGCGCTATCCAGGGAGGATGTGCCTTGCGAAGACTGTTGCCCCTGCTATTGCTGTGGACCACCCACAGCCTGGCCGACCCACCCGTGCTGCGTTTTTCCGTCGCCGAGAGCTGGAGCATGCCGCTGATGCGCGTCGAAGGCGATCAACCGGTGGAAGGTTTGCTGTTCGACCTGATGCAGGCCATTGCCCGGGAAGTGGGTGTACGACCGGAGTATCACGTACTGGCACGCCTGCGCCTGCAGGAGGCCATGGAAAGCGGCGATATCGACGTGCGCTGCTATGTCAGCACCCAGTGGTTTCAGGATCGGCCGGGCAATTTTGTCTGGAGCATCCCCGTGATCCACCAGCGCGACGTATTGGTTGGCGGCGCTGATGCAAGCAACCCTACCCGCCCAGAGCAACTGGCGCCGCAAGCCATCGGCACTGTGCTGGGTTATGCCTACGGCACCCTGCAACCCTTGTTCGAGCAGGGCCGATTGCACCGCGAAGACAGCCGCAGCCAGCTGCTGGCCCTGCAGAAGCTGCACGCGGGGCGGTATCTGCATGCGGTGAGCAACGAGTTGTCGTTGCAGTGGTTCAACCAAGGCTTGCCGGCGGGGCAACAACTGCAAACGCAGGCAGTGCTGGAAGAGCAGGACTTGGGATGCATGGTGCGCACTGACCCGGGGGTACCGACGCAAGGGGTGCTCAGGGCACTGGTGCGCATGAAGCAGTCCGGGGAAATTGAGCGGATCAGCCAACGGTATGGGGGTGCGGGGTATGCTGGGAATGCCGCAGCGCGGACGCCCTAAATAGAGACGTTTCGCACAATTTGGGGAACAGGCGTGTGCTGCGAAGAGGGCGTGCACTGCGCTATTCCGTCAAGCCTCTGCCCCTCATGATCCGCTGCAGGTTGTGGGCGTTGACGAAGATCAAGATGCCCAGCAAGACGAAGCCAATCGCAATCGCTTTGGCAATGCTCATCTGCTCGCCAAAAAACAGGTAGGAAGCAACCAGCCCCGATACGGGCACGAGCAGCGAGAGCGGTGCGACCTGGGCAGCCGGGTATTTCTTCATCAAGTTGTTCCATACCAGGTAGCCCAGGATGGTTGTGATGTAACTCTGGAACAGCACAGAGAACAAGGCTTCCCACGCTATACCACCGGCAAGCACTGCGAATGAGGCCCAGCCATTGGCTGCGACTGTCAAAACGAATATCGCCGGGACCGAAAAAAGGCTCGACCAGATAATGAACGCGACCATGTCGGCCGGGCGTTTGAGCTTGACCACCAGGTTGCACAGCGACCAGGCCAGGGCAGCGATAAGTACGAGTAGAACACCGGTAACCGTCGACGACTCACCGCCTAATGCCAAGATCATTATCAGACCGCAGGCGGCTGAGGCCATGCCGCACAGATGGACTCCACTGACTCGCTCGCCCAGAAGGAGGCTGCTGAGGAGGATGGTGAAAAAGGCACTGAACTGCAGAAACACCGACGACATGCCGGGGGACAAACCTTGGTACATTGCGAAGTTGACCACCCACCACAAGCCGGCGCCGAACAGCACACCGTATAGGGCCAGCACCCCATATGAAATGCCTGCCGGGCGCTTGACGAAGAACACCAGAGGCATAGCGCAGAACACGAAACGCAACAGCGTCAGAAGGTAAGGATCTAGGCTTCTCAAGCCTAGTTCGATGACAGAGAAGTTACAGCCCCATAGGACTGTCACCAGAACACCGGCGACCAAATCCCGCTTGCTCATTTTCATGCCTGCTCTCCCTTGTTGCGGCATGCATTACTGTAATGACATTGATTGCGCCTGGATGCAGGAGGCGTCCTACCGACACGTGGGGCTGCTCTGAGAAATTTCGCCTGCATTAAACATCGCTGTTTAAAGCAGCCCGCTGACTGTGGGCAGACCCCGCTACTTCTGGCGTTCGACAGCCAACGTCACGGCATCCGCCTGGCCCCAGGCGATTTGCATGGCGCGCAGGCCATGCTCCAGAAGCTGTCGCGTTTCTTCGTCCTGAATGCGCTCAAGTACTCGGCGGCTATCGCTGTAGGCGAACATCAGGTAGTGGGAGACATTCATCAGCGCGAACTCTATTGGCACGATGCCTTCGCTGATGGCGCGGGAAAGGGATTTGCCAGGTGGCAGGTCGAAGGTATGGGGTGGGTCGGGGACGATTTTTTCATGCAGGCTCCATGTGACATGAGCTGCACCCTTTTGCTTCCACGCATTAGGGTGACAACTGTACGCGGGGTGGAAGACCAGGCACATGGAAAACCCGGCAGGTACAAGTACCTCCCGCGCACAGCTGCCATAACAGACAACTGCTCCAAGTCGTTCCCGGGCTTCCACACCCGATCGCTGAACTGACAGCGACCGCAAAAGCCTATTGGGTGGGGTTTCCAAGGACAATCAGACGGGAGTCGACGGGATGCGTAGGATATTTCTGCGAGCCTTACAGATGCAGCAGGAAATCGCCTATACGAGAGTAGGACCCTTCCTTAGTTGGCAATTGGACTACAAAATCTGGTGTATAGCGCGATTCCGACCTCTCGCCTGATGGCGCACAATTATCGCCACCCCTCAAAAAGACACCTCCCGATGCTCCAAGATGATCGAGACAATCTGGAACTCGACAAACTACAGATCGAGAATCGCAAGCTAGCTACAGAAGCACTCAAATTCATGGCTGAAGAGCGCAAGCTTAGACAAGAGGCGTTCTGGCACCCCTTCGCAACTGGCTCGGTCATACTGACTGCCATTGCGGGTATCATGGCCCTGCTGGTTAAACTCTAAGCACGCTCGTTTATGGCAAGAGGAAAGATCATGCCCCGTTCCACTCAAGATAGGGTTGAACAATCCCATCGCGAAGTTGAGGCCCTGGCCGAAGAAATGCGCAAGGCAAGAGCCTTTTCTCCTTGGTCAGCGCTTTTGCCGTTCAGCCTAGGTGCGGGCTTTGCTTTGGCGTTACTTCTCGCCGGTCTCTTGATCTTGAGACTGCTGTAATCCCGAGCGCTGTCTTCAACCTGACGCAATCAAACCGGCACTCAAGAACATCCCAACCCCAAACACCGTATGGGTCACCAGACTCTTCAGGCAGTTACGCCCAGGCGTCGGCGTCCGCGAGGCAAAGAACCCCGCCCCCATCACCGGCTGCATGAAACACAGCGGCGCCACCACCGTCGCCACACCCCAAACCAGCGCAGGCCAAAGCGTCGGGGCACTCAGCCAGCCCTCCCCGACCATCCCCACCAGCATCACGGCAAACAGCACACCGATCACGTAGTGGATAACCCACCCCAAGGCCAGTTCGTTCGCAACCGGTTCGGCCTTGGCGATAGCGTCGTGGCGCACCCGCCCCTTCATCACATGGCCCGCCCAGCGCCCCACCATGGCGAAATTCAAGGTAGGGATACCCAAGCGCCGCAGCAACATCCCCCACAGGTCCATGATCACGGTGGCCCCAACCCCGATCAGCAAAGCGGCTTTTAGCATGGCAAGCGTCATCGATTCAGCCCTCTAAGATTGACGTTCAGCAACATGCCGCGCAGCATAGAAGTTGAAGTCAACTTCAAGTCAAGGCCCAGAATGGACATTGCCGATGTCGCCAAGCGCACAGGCGTACCCGCATCAACGCTGCGCTATTACGAAAAGAAAGGCTTGCTCAAGTCCCTCGCCGGCCGCGGCCAGCGGCGGCAGTTTGCTGCCGACGTGGCGGACCGGCTGGCACTGATTGCCCTAGGCCAGGCCGCAGGCTTTTCCCTGGATGAAGTGGGCGCGATGCTGGTGGACCTGCAGGTCGATCGGCAAATGCTGATAGCTAAAGCGGACGAAATCGATGCACGGGTCAAGCGCTTGCAAGCAATGAGCAAGGGGCTGCGGCATGCAGCGCAGTGCCCGGAGGACGATCACCTGGCCTGTCCGAAATTTCAGCGCTTGATGAAGCTTTCAGCCGCCGGGGTGTTGGGGGAAAAGCACCTACACCAGGGCGGGCCTGGAAAAACGCGAAGCCAGCCACCTCGCCGTACTTAGCCCTACAACCAAAAGCGCAACGCCCTCAATGCTCATCATCATCGCACTGATGCCTAGTTGCGTGATCAATTGACTGGCTACGAAGGGGAACCCGAACACACCGATGAAATACGACAGGCTGAACAGCAGCAGTGCTTGCGCGGTAAGGCCCGCTGGCGCCTCATTGGCAGCCAGCCCGTTGATTACCGAGTAGTTCAAGCCATAACCCACGCCCAACAGCATGGCCATCGCCAGATAGCGTTCGGCGCTGTGCACCCATTGATCAAAGCCCACTACAGCAGTGGCCATGATCAAGGTTAAAACCCACGAAGTCGCCAGCGGCGTTTGCTTCACCACCCAGCCGGCCAGCAAGAGCCTGCAGGCGATCGCAGCGCCCATGAAGCCAATGAAGAAGATCGAGTAATCAAGCCCGAGGCGGTCGGCATAGCTGGTCTGGAAACTGCCCATCGTGCCGAAAATCGCCCCACCCAGCCCTACCATCAAAATCGACAAGCCCGAACGCGAACGCATCACCTTGAGCGCGGACACCAAACCGATCTGCACCTTCTCAGCCGGTCGTTGCCCCAGCGAAGTCGAACCAAGCCAAGCAAAGTACAACCCCGCCAAACCTGCAGCACACGCCGCCACCCAAAAAGCGAGCTGGGTAGGCAGCGCCACGAAGGCCGCGAACTTACCCAGTAATGGCCCGGTACCTATGCCAGTCAACATGCTGCCGGAGAGCAATGCAAAACAGTGCGTGCGGCGTGATGGCTCGACCATTTGAGCAACCATGATCGGCCCTACCGTGTAGAAGAGCCCCCAACCAACCCCAAGCATCAAGCCACACGCCAACAACGCGCCGCCCAGGCCGGGCACCACGGCAAAACCCACTGACGCCACGACCAGGCAGAACGCCCCGACAGCGATAGCGCGCGCAGCGCCAACGCGCTGCAACAGATGCCCCGAGCCCACCACAGACAGCAGCGTACTGAGCATCGCGACTGCAAATACCCGCCCTGCATCGCTCGCAGTGCCGCCCAACGCCTGCACCAGCATAGAGAGCAGAAACGTCGTGCCATAGCTGATGGACAGTAGGAAGCAGGCGATGCAGAACACGGTAAAGTGCTGAAACCGTGGCGGGGGTACAGACGACTTCATGTAAGCAGTCCTTGCTGAAAGGTACTGCTTTCTATCACGGCACGGCACTGGCAAAGGCATGCATTTGCTGACGTTGAGATCGTCACTTCAGTACCTAAACGACCGCCACCCTTTGACGCCACTGATCGCGGCTCAACTCCCAGATCTCTTTGAGCACGACGCCACAGACGAAATGCCCCGGCTCAGTCCCGACCAGGCGCATGCCTTCGTGCAGGGAAACACTGCGCGACCTGTCATTGCTCGCCGCCTTGGGCACCTGCATGACGCAACGCCCAAGCGTCTCGAACCAATAGTCGTTGATGACCACACAGGCCTCGCGGATGTAGCCGTTTTTTTGCCATGCAGGGGCGAGCCAGAAGCCACGGTTGTTACCCGGCTGGTCATAGAGGCTGATGCTGCCGATGACCTGCGTAGGCGCGGTTTTCAGGCGGATCATCCAGTGCCATTCACACCCAGCGTTCATGGCAGGCAATGCGATGTCTCGCACGTATACGAGTGCGCCGTCTTCGGGATAGGGCCATGGCACGCGGCTGTCCAGATAGCGGACAATGTCCCAGTGCGGGAACAGCTGCTGAATAGCGGGGGCGTCGCCAAGCTGCAGCGGCGTGAGTATCAGGCGCGAGGTTTCGAGGGTAGGAAGGCTGTCCATGGCGCAGCGTCCGTTCTGGAGGCGGTATGGCCTTCTGGCATTCTCACAGAGCAGAGGTAGAAACGTCGAGACGTCATGCGCTTTCGCACATTGGCTAAGAGGTATTTTTGAACGAGAGATCCTTGAGAGCTCAAGGATTTAAAGAATGGAGGCAGCCCCACCAGCCACACCCCGGCACTCGATGTTCCCGCTATGGCTGCTCCCTTCCGGGCCTGACCATGTAGCATGCAAGCATGCTCGGGTATCAATGCGGGCCTTATGGGGCAAGGGTTTCAGGCTGATGAGGCAACAAGAGTTCTATCGTTACGTACACCCAGCATGGGTGCTCAAATCTTGGGGTGTAGCCAGCACTGTCACACTTTGCTGTAACACTTTGGTGTCACACCCATGGCCTACATCATCAAGCGCGGGGCGCTCTACTACCTGAACTTCAAGCTGCCAAAGCATCTCTTCCCGAGGTGTAACACTATGCGTTTGAGCCTGAACATTCGGCATCGTCAGAGCGCCTTGCTCGTTGCCACTTCACTGGTACAGCGGCTGCACCACCACCTCATCGAACACCCTCTCGCAGACCTCCAAACGCTTCGTGCGCTGTGTTCACAGTGGCGGGATGCAACCCCCAATCCAGCCATCCAAACCGCTCTACGGACAGCTACAGCGGTTGCAGCAAAACGGAACAGCGACAGCCCTACCCTCTCTGCACTCTCCAAGCTGTATATAGATGAAGGGAAACGCGGGAGCGCATGGCGGCAAACCAGCACCGAGGAAGTTGAGCGTGCCTTATCCGATCTGTTCGAGTTGCTAGGCGATATGCCCGCTGACGCATTCGACGCGCACCAAGCACGCTTGCTGAAGGACCGGCTGAGTCTCTGCCCGCAGTACTTCGGCTTACGGCCAGAGTTCAAGGGCAAGACGCTGAAGCAGGTGATCGAGTCGGTTGGCACCTACAAAACCATCACCGCCGTGACAGTGAACAATCGTCTACGCAAGCTCACCGCCTTCATGAACTGGTGCAAAGCGAACGGGTATGTGACAGACAATCCACTGGCGGGCATGAAAGTCATGACAGGATCAGCGAAGGAAGCTCGATTATCCTTTGAACGACACGACCTCGTTGCCCTGCTGAACCATGAGGCACTTCGAAAAGAAGCACGGAAGCATCCGTGGCGCTATTGGCTGCCTCTACTTGGGCGTGCCACTGGAGCACGATTGGAGGAGCTGTGCCAATTGCGTGTAGACGACTTCATTGAGCAGCAGAGCACTCCATGCATTCGCATCGATGACAGCAGTGAGGGCCAAAATCTTAAGAATGCCAGCAGCCGCCGAGTACTTCCTCTGCACCCTTCACTGATTGAACTGGGATTGTTGCAGTACGCTGAATCGGTGAGGACAGATGGGGCTGATCGCCTGTTCCCCGAACTGGAAGCCGTGCGAGGAAAGCTGGGACATGCACCATCGAAGTGGTTTGGACGCTACAAGGCGAAACTGGGTATCACCAACCCACGCAAAACGTTCCACAGTTTCCGTCACACCTTCATCGATGACCTGCGTGATGCTGGCGTGCAAGACTCATTGATCAAGCGGATGGTGGGCCATGAAGACAGCTCCGTAACATTTGGTATTTACGGCAGCAGGACACCAATCAAGGCAATGGTCGAGGCGTTGAGGCACATTGAATAACCCCGAATAACCTACTGAAAACCTAGGTTTAACCTCGCCTTCCCAGCGACATTATCCAGCCAACTCTCACGCTAGGCTCAATGTTCTCGGGGCGAAGGGACGGTCTGAACTAAGCGAAGCGCGTTCCTCGTCATGAATACCGGTTTTTGGTGAAATCTGGCTTGTCAAGCCACACCTTGACCGATCGTCGGAAAGCGTGTATAATCCGTCGCCTACCCAGTAGGTAGACATACATTTGGAAGCCTCCACGCGACCACCATGAAAACTGGTGCCTTGCAAGGAGGCTTCTTCTTGTCTGCGATTTACCAAACCAAACCGGCACAACCCGAGAGGTACTGCCTATCGCAATGAACTAACACAAGGAGATAAACGATGACCACGCTCGCCCGCAATAAACTACTCCCCGACGCCACACCAGCTATCGACATTCGTCCCGCCCTGACCAACCTCCGCACCACTAACGTTGACAGTTTCGTCGTCGACAAGACCACTGGTGAAATGCTGGGCAGCTACACCACTCACAACCTTGCCCCAACTATTTACGATTACGAACAGCCTCAGATTGGCAAGACCCAAGCGGTACACCCGAGCTATGAGCTTGATCCTGCTCCACGTCCGATCGTTATTGAGGCAGAAGCGGAGCGCCTGCCGGATGGCGTTGTCGACCTTGATGCACAACGCAGTAAACGTGGACCTAAGCCCAAAGTAACGCCCAATCCATACGCTAGCCATCTCAAGGTGGCCCATGCTGAACGCCATAGCTGGATTGACGATTACGTTCATGGCGCCTGCATGACAGTAGGCAAGGACAGCAATGGGAAAATGAACGTAAGTCCGTCCCATGTACTGCGGGCTTGTATGCTTGATGAGATCAGCACCGAGATCGTTAAGAGCCTGATTCGCCTTGAGGGTTTACGCACGATGAGCGACCAACAAGCACGGAGAGTCTGCCAGTGTGCCCGTTTCGCCATCGACGGGATGGAGTTCTACCTTGAACGAAATCCTATAGTGCGTCAGAAGCTCGAGTTCGAAGTGGACTTTGCCAAGTCGTATCACCAAGAAAACACCGGACTGATGCAAGGATTGGCGTGATTTAATTACGCTCGGATAAGAGAGAGAAGCGAACGACCTGTAAGAGAGGTCACACTGGATTGGTGAATTACGCTCGGATATAGAAGTGAAGCACTGGCACGATGAAGGTAACTCTCAGACCGACAGGTCTAGGCTTGACACACCTCGACCGGAGGTCATGACGTACTGACCTCAAGTGTTACTGAGGAATAAAAATTGATGAATATCAATTCCCCAGAAAATGAAAGGAATGATCCTGTGTCGGTGCGACAGGGGGCGTCCCTTCAACTCCGTTGATTCTCTGCACCATACAGACAGGAGCGATAAGCTCATCTGGTTTGGTTTCTATTGGTTTTTGTTGATCTGGATATCAATCTGTACTGCCGTACAGCATGCATCGCTCACACATTGCTTTGATCCTGACAGGAAAATAGCCTGTGCGTAAGCGGTATTTACAAGTTTCTACTTAGTACACAACCACAAAGCTTAGACTGTACGACATACCATCGTATGCTCTTACTAATTATCCCACACTAGCAATTTGGACCAAGACCAAAGCCAGCAGTTTAATCGGAATAAGATTACAACAAAGAATAATTCCAATTTTCGAAAAATCAGCATCTCGGAAAATACCGAAATTTTCAGGATCGGCTGATTACCTCAGCCAACCCTAGACCTTTATCAGGATCACACAGCATTAAAGCTTGGCGACGAACGTCTCAAGATGCTTAAGAGATTCTTCGTAATTCTTCTTTGGAAGATTTACAGGCTCGCCGTTCGGCATTGTATAGTTCGTATGATTTGGGAGACGATGCAATGGTATACCAAGACTAGCGGAAACCTTACCAGCCGTATGGAAGTCTTTGACGTTTGACACAAAAATCTTCTCCCATTCTTTCTGCGTCGTGGGAGCGGTAGTGCACGGCCAGAATATTGTTGGATCTATTGCATATTGCTTCCAAGAGTATTCAATAAGTTCATCCCGAACAGCATCAAATGCGGCCGCGACACCAAGATTTGTGGTGAAGTTGTTGAAAGGTAGCTCAAAAATCTTGGGAAGGTCTAAGCCATTCTGCTGAACTTGCCGACTGAAAGTGATGACCTTTGCCGCATAGTTCTTGGTTGCAGATGATGGATATTTTCCATACAGCAGCATGAGTATACCTTTGATACCCTCCAGCGAGCTGAAGTCTGCCATCATCGGAACAATCAAAGCGTCTGAAGAAACTAATGCCATCTGCGTGTAGACAGAGAAGCTGGGGTTACAGTCAATGAAGACTGTCATTTCTTCATACTCAGAATTCTGGAGCTCAAGATCACAGAGCCTGCGAATGGCTGTAACGTACTCCTTCCATGCAAAGATATTCGCAGGGTTCATTGTTGCAAAATTGAGGGCTAGTGTAAGCGATTCCAAGAAGGAATCACCCGCGATCAAGTGTAGATTTTTGGTGACGTATGGGTTGTGAGGCTGCACCTGCGTTAAGTAGCTGCCGGGAAGGCTAGTGAAACCAGAGTTCCCTCCAAGCATCCAGTCCATAAACCCAACTATATTTCGGCGTGTCGCAGTGGACTGGAGGCGTTGATTCGCTTTGTACCCAGCGTGCCCGCCCCCCAAAAGGAATTGAGAAATATTTGCTTGCGGGCATAAGTCTATGACCAACACAAGCTTCTTAGGATTCTTTTCAGCGTAAAGGCTAGCTGCATTCTGGCAGAGGGTGGTTTTACCGACGCCGCCTTTATTGTTGTAGAACGCGTAGATTCTGGTACTCACGATAGATCATCCATGGAGGGAGATAGCTGATATTGGGTTGCCATCATGGCTTTTCAATCCTCATCGACTCCACAAATTTCTGCTGATCGGACAAACACCTTTGGCAGTCAGAACGCCCCAATACGGACATACAACAAGATTCTCAAGCCGTGACCCAGCGCACTCATTTGAGTATAGGTCAACGAGCACAGTCAGACGGCAACATTAGGGTGTACCGAATAAACCACTAGACAACCCTAACGAGCACACCTATAATCGGCACACCCAAAACGGCACAAGGTATTAGCCATCATGTTCATCCGTGCTTACCTCCGAGCTTCGACCGACTCCCAAGACGCCAGCCGTGCCAAAGGCGCGCTCGTTCAATTCGCTGCGGACAACGGTCACAAGATCGCCGCCTTTTACACAGAGAACGAATCAGGGACTAAGCTCCATCGCCCAGAACTGTTTCGTTTGCTGGACGACAGTCATGATGGTGATGTGCTGCTGATTGAGCAGGTAGACAGGCTGTCCCGCCTCTCTCCTGATGACTGGGCAAGCCTGAAAGCCATCATCGCAGCGAAGAAGGTCACAGTGGTGTCGCTCGACTTAGCTACCAGTCATGCCGCATTGAAACCTGCCCAAGGTCAAGACGACTTCACCAAAGGCATGATCAACGCTGTGAACGGAATGTTGCTCGATATGCTCGCTGTGGTTGCACTCAAGGACTATGAAGATCGCCGCCGCCGTCAGGCTGAGGGTATCGAGAATGCCAAGGCCAGAGATGTTTACAAGGGCAGACAGGTCGATCAGGCACTTCATAACCGCATCAAAGAATGCCTCGATGCAGGCAAGAGCATCCGCAAGACCGCCGAGATCGTCGGATGTGCAGTGTCTACCGTGCAACGAGTGAAGACAGCGTAACACAACTCAGACGGCAGCCACGCCCTTGTGACTCAAATCAAGGGCTAACGCCTCGCCACCTTAACTTATTTCTGAATCAAGAACGACTCCTATTACCTGCCTCGCACTTGGCTTAGCACTTCAGGCAAGAATCTGAAATTACTTTCACCAGCAGAGGAGCCAAACGCATGTCGTAGTGCGTCAAATATTTCGCAGCGGGGTAATTCGTCCGTCAGCTAAAGAAGCACTTCTTAGCCTCTTCAACTGTAAACCATCGCTTACTAGTAACCATAGCCCTATGAAGCAAACGATGACAGCTAGCACAGAGCAGCGCCACATCCTTGACTTTAGTTTTAATCTCACCAGTCACACTGAGAGGCACAACATGATGACATTCAAACATTGATTCCCTAATTTTAAGATCGACGTTAGAACCATCAGTTTTACAGAGGTCGCATGATAGCTCCCCGACCTTTAGGCGACTGGCGATCAATTTTTTTCGTAGCTTTGCACTACGCTCACGCCGAATATGCACCATGGTGGCAGCCTTACCTTCTGCAAACACCTCTTCATCATCAAAGTTAGGGAGAAGGTCGACAACCTCTAAGCTATGGCGGATGACACCGGCCAATTCACTTGTGAGCTGAGGGTCTAGACCAAATTCGGACCACACCTCCCGATCAGTCTTTGAAGTATTGTTAAGGCCAACCCCAATATGAACTGCACGAAGATTTTGCAGTTTAAACGCCACCCCATCCGCATTTCTGAAGGACGGCTGGCGAGCGGCCTGGGCATGATGAGGGAATGATCTTAACTCCTCTGATAATTTACGAACTCTATCGTCAGTCGGCCCCGGAATCTGACCATGACAACTCTGGTAAAGCTCCAAGGCGAGAATAACCTCATCCCGAGTCCATCTTGGATTGCCGTGCCCTTTAGTAACTGCCAATTTTCACTCCGAGACAGCGATCGCAACAAAATCATTATTATCACTACAAATCAAATCTATGTAGATCGCAGTATCGACCTAACGCACGCCTTCGATAAAACAACTACCTAAAGCCCTATTCAAACTAACGAATCAACGACAAGGCCATACACCTACAAAGCTAGCATCACTGAATAGCTTTCCAACGAATTGCCGTCATTACAGTATGATAAACATTATAAATAAATGACTTCAACTGCATGAGCAGAAAGAAAAAACCCGTATAGAGCATTACGTATGCAGTGCCTACCAACCACTCTGAAATCTTCCATGATATCGGGGATAGCTGAACAACTTTATGAACCAGCCCTCCCTTAACAGCGAAGACTATCACCAGCAAGCAAAAAACGGTATAGCTCAAATAATATATAAAAACCCGCATAAAAATAAAGAAATTATTCTTCAAGTACGAAAGCTGTGATTTTTCATGGCGATGCCTAGACATAGCCACTAACATATCCGGCTGGCTGATGGTAGCAAAAATCGTGAAGCCCGCGAGAATAAACCCCAAAACAGAGACAACAAGCCCAATAGACATCGTACTAAACTCACGAACTATCTTAAGCTTATCGTCAAGAGAAATCTCCAACATGCAGTACTGAAGGGACACCAAGACAAAAACGATGAGCGTCGCCCAAAAATTAAAAGAGCTTACAGGAATCCGTCTAGCCTTGACATAAATCGCCCATAAGCTTTTTTCATCCATTAGTGCCTTAGGAGACAAATCATCGTTCACTTGACTCACCTACGATATGGATTAAGTTTAGCAAGCGCCGCCTGAGTTGGAGCAGCGACTTGAATCATTCCATCCCCGACCAACTGAATAAACTTTTGGAACAGTGTAGGTGCAGCTTGAGAAGGCGCTGTAGATGTTAGTTCAACATAGCTCTTAAGCTGGAAATTTTCATTATCTCCTCGCAACTCAGTCCCAGAGCTATCCTTACCGACTAGCGTAACCTTCTGATTCCCCTGAACAGTTGCAGCCTGAACCTCTTCAATTACGCTCTCTTTATCCAACCCCTCAGAGTTTGAGTGCTTGATAGTGGTAGTTTTACTACCGACCTCATCCTTCTGACGCTGAACAGCCTCAAAGAATCCTTCGTTATCATGCTCATCATTTCGGTCAGAAAATTTGTACGTAACCGAACTAAGAACTTGATACTGACGCACGAACGAATCAATACTTTGAGCCGATGTTAAAGGTATCAACTCTAGAGTAGGCGAGACATTGTCAAGCATCAACTGTTTCTTTGTCACCTTCTCTTTGCGCTCTTTAGCATCATCATACACAGAATCTATGTAAAGCTTATATTTGACCTTAAGGAAATTTTCGAGCGTCGACTTGAAATTATCAAGATTTGGAGCACCCTTAGTTTCTTTAAGGAATATCAACCTATGAATATCAAGCACTAAAACAAAAATACATGACGGCGATGACTGCATTTCATCATGATCGGCTACCAGCCCGCTAGAAGTATAAACTTGCTCTCGTTCAAAGATCATATCTTTGATGAATCGACCAACGAGCAAAACACGTCCATCGACCGTGACCAACTCCACATTTTCAAAGAAATACTTCGTTTCCGAATACACCCTTCGAAGGGCAGGATCAGAGAACGCTGGGTACACAATTTCTTCAAAATAGTCAAGTAGATTTCTCGCCCCGAATTTACAAACGAGATTTGCCATCTCGACGGGGTATTGGCGCTTAGACATTAGGTCCCTCTAACTGAGCTCGGAGTTCTGATAGCTATTTGATGGCTAACTTTAGCGACACCAACCAGCTTTGTCACTGCAGTCGGCAGCCTGAGCATGAAGGAAAAACTCAGCAGAATTAGCCCGCAGCAAAGATTTCAGCCGCATGCACGCGACGACTCGCTCTTTACGACTGTAAATCGAGGAGTGGCTGAACTGTTGGATACACGATAGGATTTCCAGCACAGTGCACCACTCAGGTGTACCTAAACGCTGTCACACTTCGAGATTTTTGAGAAAGAAATCCTTGAGAATTCAAGGACTTGCGTAATGGAGGCGGCCCCACCAGCCACACCCCGGCACTCGATGTTCCCGCTATGGCTGCTCCCTTCCGGGCCTGACCAGGTTAACGGGTAATCAATGCGGGGGGACCGATGGGACCACCACTGACGCAACTCGCTAAGCAGCGAGCCGCGCCATTGTACCGGTCTGAGGCGAAGTTACAACCTCTGCGGGGAGAAAAAGTCATCATTTCTCAATGACTTGTTTAAAGGTGGGTCAGATTGCGATGCCCTGCTCCGCCAGGAATGCGATGAACGCGTCTTCGTCCAGCACCTTCACACCCAGCTCACTGGCCTTGGCCAGCTTGGAGCCCGCGCCAGGGCCGGCGACCACGCAGTGGGTCTTGCCGGAAACGGAACCTGCCACCTTGGCGCCTAGGCTTTCCAGTTTGTCTTTGGCAATGTCGCGGCTCATGCGCTCCAGGGTGCCGGTCAACACCCAGGTCTGCCCGGCCAAAGGCAGGCCTTCGGCGACTTTCTTCTCGCTGTTCCAGTGCATGCCGAACGCCAGCAACTGGGCTTCGATGTCCCGCGCCAGCTTCTGGTTCGCTTCGTCCTTGAAGAACTCGCGCACGGCCTCGGCCTGCTTGGCGGCCAGGGCCTGGCGCAGGTCGATACCGTCGGCGGCGATGATCTTTTCCAGGCTGTCGAGCTTGGCCACCAGCTTCTCAGCGCCGGTCGGGCCGACCGAGGCGATGTCGAGCTTGGCAATCATGCCGGCCAGGGTGGTGCTGGCGGCGAACTCGGCGGCCAAGTCGCCTTCGTCCTGCAACTGCATGCCGCAGGCGAGCAGTTGCTCGATGACTTTGCGGTTGTGCTCGTCTTCGAAGAAGTTGTGGATTTCGTATGCCACTTCAAGCCCGATGTCTGGCAGGTAGGTCAGCACCTGTGGCAGCGCCTGCTGCACCCGCGCCAAGCTGCCCAGCGAGCGCGCCAGGACCTTGGCGGTTTCCTCACCCACATCCGGAATGCCCAGGGCGTAGATGAAGCGCGCCAGGCTCGGGCGCTTGCTGGCTTCGATGGCATCAAGCAGCTTCTTGCTGGAAACTTCGGCAAACCCTTCCAGCCCGACGATCTGGTCGAACTGAAGCTTGTACAGGTCTGC
The DNA here is from genome assembly GCF_026240895.1 of Pseudomonas sp. DCB_AW. Taxonomy (NCBI): domain Bacteria; kingdom Pseudomonadati; phylum Pseudomonadota; class Gammaproteobacteria; order Pseudomonadales; family Pseudomonadaceae; genus Pseudomonas; species Pseudomonas sp. DCB_AW. The sequence goes on along the minus strand of NZ_JAPFCE010000047.1, from coordinate 1,675 downwards.
TGGCGAGCCGATCAGCCCTTCGTCCACCAACTGCTCGACGCTCTTTTCGCCCAGGCCGTCGATATCCATCGCGCGGCGCGAAACGTAGTGGATGATCGCCTGTTTGAGTTGGGCGCCACAGGCCAGGCGACCGACGCACCGGTACACCGCGCCTTCACTGGTGGTTTCCTTGCCTTTGCTGCGTTTGACCAGCTGCGTGCGCTCGACCTGCGAGCCACACACCGGGCATGCGCTCGGCACTTCAACCGGGCGGGCATCTTCGGGGCGGCGCTCGAGCACCACTTGCATGACTTGCGGGATCACGTCGCCGGCACGGCGGATGATCACCGTGTCGCCAATGCGCAGGCCCAGGCGGGCGATTTCGTCCATGTTGTGCAGGGTGGCGTTGGACACGGTCACGCCGGCCACTTTGACAGGCTTCAGGCGTGCCACAGGCGTCACCGCCCCGGTACGCCCCACCTGGAATTCCACATCCAGCACCTCGGTCAGCTCTTCCATGGCCGGGAACTTGTGGGCAATCGCCCAGCGCGGCTCGCGCGCGCGGAAGCCCAGTTCACGCTGGGATGCCAGGCTGTTGACCTTGAACACCACGCCGTCGATCTCGTACGGCAGGCTGTTACGGCGCTCGCCGATGTCGCGGTAATACGCCAGGCACTCTTCGATGCCGGCGGCATGCCGTAGCTCACGGCTGATCGGCAGGCCCCAGGCCTTGAGTTGCTCAAGGATGCCAATGTGGCTGTCGCCGATGCTTGCGGACACCTGGCCTACGCCATAGCAGCAGAACTCCAGCGGGCGGCTGGCGGTGATTTTCGAATCCAATTGGCGCAGGCTGCCGGCGGCGGCGTTGCGCGGGTTGGCGAAGGTTTTGCCACCCGCTTCTGCCTGGGCGGCATTGAGCCGATCGAAACCGGCCTTGCTCATGTACACCTCGCCACGCACCTCCAGCACCGCGGGCCAACCTTCGCCCTGCAGCTTGAGCGGGATGTTGCGCACGGTGCGCACGTTGGCACTGATGTCTTCGCCGGTGGTGCCATCGCCACGGGTGGCGCCTTGCACCAATTGGCCGTCGCGGTACAGCAGGCTTACCGCCAGGCCATCGAGTTTGGGTTCGCAGCTGTAGTCGACCGCACCCGGCTGATCGAGGCCATCTACCACACGGCGGCCGAATTCACGCAGGTCAGCTTCTTCGAAGGCGTTACCCAGGCTGAGCATGGGCACTTCGTGGCGCACCTGGCTGAATGCAGCCAGGGCCTGGCCGCCGACGCGCTGGGTTGGCGAGTCAGGCGTTACCAAGTGCGGGTGTTCGGCTTCCAGCGCCTTGAGCTCGTTGAACAGGCGGTCGTATTCAGCATCGGGCACGCTGGGCTCATCGAGCACGTAGTAGCGGTAGTTATGCTGGTCGAGCTCGGCGCGCAGGGCGTGGATTCGGGATTCGGCGGTCATTCGTTTGTCTTCTCTTGCAAAGCAAAAGAGCAGCCTGGGGGACGTTGCCTGGGGCCCTGGATCCTTTATCCCTGGTCTGGCCCCTTCGCGGGTAAACCCGCTCCCAATCTGGTTGAACAGGTAGCTGCGCCCTGCCGAAAGCAAACGCGAACGCACATTGCGTTGCTCTGGCAGCGCCTTGCGGGCCGCCCAGTCGAGCGCGTCATGGACATTACCGCCGCCATGGCCAAAC
>NZ_JAPFCE010000164.1:0-564 GCF_026240895.1 Pseudomonas sp. DCB_AW | reverse complement strand
GTGATCGTCTTTGTTGGTCAGGGTGATGGTGTAAGTGATCGCACCGCCTTCGGTGACCGAAGGCGTAGCGGTCAGCTTGGCCACCACGTCATCCGTGGTGTCAGTCACTTTGACCGACGCCGCATCGCCCAGCTGCAGGTTTTCGAAGTCACGGCCGTCAACATCGACGGCGGACTTGATACCCAGCTCGATTTCGCCGGCGTCTTTATAGACGTCATCGCCTTGCGCGTCGTGGGTGTACGGCGCGCTGGTTTCACCGGCCTTGATGGTCACAACCGCATTGTTGCTCAGCGTCACAATCAAGTCGTGAGCCAGGGCAGTATTGATGTGAACGGTGAAGGTCGGCTTCACGTTCTCAGCAACCGAAACCTGGTCAGCGGTGATGGTGACTTTGACCAGATCACCTTCGTTGCCAGCGCCTGGAGTACCCGAGCCTGGCTCGTCAGTAACAGTGGTGCTGACCGGGGTTTTGTCCAGAACCAGGTTCTCGAACTTGCCAACATCCGTGCCATCAACGGAAGCGATCGATTTGATCACTGGGTCGTTGGTACCGGTGTAGACGTT
>NZ_JAPFCE010000046.1:0-39962 GCF_026240895.1 Pseudomonas sp. DCB_AW | reverse complement strand
ATCACCGGTGGTGGGCCCGGTTGAGCAGGCCTGTTATCGACTGGAGGTGACAGCAGCGTAGATTTACTGTGTTTTCACCGGCCTCTTCGCAGCACAAGGCTGCTCCTACAAGGGTTGAGCGTCAGCCGAGCGCCACCTCCAAACTCAAGACAACACTTTCTTTTCCCTCACCACATGTGGAACACAAAAAAGCCCGGACCCCCCGCACGGAAAGGCCCAGGCATAACGGTGAAAACTGTGGAGGCTGGCGTGTGTAGGAGCAGCCTTGCGCTGCGAAGAGGCCGGTGACAGCAGCGTAGATTTACTGTGTTTTCACCGGCCTCTTCGCAGCACAAGGCTGCTCCTACAAGGGTTGAGCGTCAGCCGAGTGCCACCTCCAAACTCAAGACAACACTTTCTTTTCCCACACCACATGTGGCACACAAAAAAGCCCGGACCCTCCCCGCACGGAAAGGCCCAGGCATAAAACGGTGAATCCTGTGGAGGCTGGCGTGTGTAGGAGCAGCCTTGCGCTGCTCCTACAAGGGTCGAGCTTTAGCCGTCTTGCAACGCACGCGGGCGATGGCTGCGGGTTTCGGCCTCAGGCGCCTGCGCAGCCTGCAACGTGAAGTCGAAGGCCAACTCGGCGAAACGCTCCCCTTGCACGCCCCGATCATGCGCCGCCGCCGCATCCTCGACAAAGCGCAGGTCACCGATCAGCCCATCACGGGTGGCATAGGCAAAGTCATCCCACAGGTATTGGTCACCGGCGAAGTTGATCTGCGTGGTCAGGTGGCGATGCCCCGGCGCGGAGATGAAGAAGTGCACGTGCGCCGGGCGCTGGCCGTGGCGGCCAAGCAAGTCCAGGCACTCCTGAGTTGGCCCCTGCGGGTCGCAACCATAACCGGACGGCACGATGGAGCGGGCGCGGTAGCGGCCCTCTGCGTCAGTGATGATGCGTCGGCGCAGGTTGTACTCGGACTGGGTCGAGTCGAAGTACGAATAGGTGCCCTGGGTGTTGGCGTGCCAGAGGTCGACGGTAGCGCCTGTCAGCGGCTTGCCGTCGGCGCCGAATACCTGGCCTTGAAGGAACATCACTACGCCGGGGTCGGTGCCATCGTCCATGCGTGCTTCGCCTTGGCTAAGCGGCGCGCCTGCAACGTACAGCGGGCCTTCAATGGTGCGCGGGGTACCGCCGGTCAGGCCCGCTTCGGCATCCTTGGCGTCTTGCAGCAGGTCGATGAAGTGCTCGATCCCCAGGCCCGCTGCCAGCAGGCCCGCCTCGTTACGGCCGCCCAGGCGGTTGAGGTAGTCGACGGCATGCCAGAACTCGTCCTCGCTCACTTCCAAGTCTTCGATCAGGCGGGCAGTGTCCTGCAGCACGCGCAGGATGATCTGTTTGAAGCGCGGGTTACCCTCGGCGTGCCCAAGGCCTGCGACCTCTTCAAAAAACGACTGGATCTCGGCAGTGTGGGAAATTTTCACGGTCATTTTGCTTACCTCATCTTGTTCTTGTCAGGTAGTCAGGGACGAATCAGCGGTCGTCACTGTGGATCGACGACGGGTGGCGGCACAAGCCGTCCACCTCGATCTCCATGTACGGGAACAGCGGCAGTTGCATCAGGGTGTCGTGCAGGGCCTCGACGCTTGCCACATCGAACACGCTGTAGTTGGCGTAGTGCCCGGCAATGCGCCACAGGTGGCGCCAGGTACCTTCTTGTTGAAGGCGCTGGGCCAGTTCCTTTTCATCGGCCTTGAGCTTGGCGGCCTTGGCCGGGTCCATGTCGACCGGCAGTTTCACGGTCATCTTCACGTGGAACAGCATGAGGGTTCTCCTTAAGGCGTTGAATGTACAGTTCAGCGGCGGGCAAAGCGCGCCAGGCGCTGCTCGTCCAGGGTCAGGCCAAGGCCTGGCGTGCGTGGAATGTGCAGCTGGAAGTCGTGGTACTGCGGCGGCTCGTTGACGATCTCTTCGGTCAGCAGCAGCGGCCCAAACAGCTCGGTGCCCCAGGTCAGCTGGCGCAAGGTGAGGAACGCGTGGGCCGAAGCCAGGGTGCCGATCGAGCCTTCGAGCATGGTCCCGCCGTACAGGGCGATACCGGCCGCTTCGGCGATTTGCGCTGTGCGCAGCACTGCACGTGGGCCGCCGTTCTTGGCGATTTTCAGGGCGAAGATGCTGGCCGCGCCGTCCGCGGCCAGGCTGAAGGCGTCTTCGACGCTTTCGATCGATTCGTCTGCCATGATCGGCGCTGGGCTGCGCTGGTTGAGACGCACCTGGCCGCCGCGGTTGATCCGCGAAATGGGCTGTTCGATCAGGTCGATTCCGTTGTCGCCGAGCACCTGGCAGGCGCGCAGGGCCTGGGACTCGTCCCAGTACTGGTTGACGTCGACCCGCACGCTGGCGCTGTCACCCAGCTCGCGCTTGATCGCCACCACGTGCTTGAGGTCTTGCTCCACCGGGTTGGCGCCGATCTTCAGCTTGAACACACGGTGGCGACGGATCTCCAGCATGTGCTGGGCTTCGGCGATATCGCGGGCGGTATCGCCACTGGCCAGGGTCCAGGCCACTTCCAGGCTGTCGCGTACGCGGCCGCCCAGCAGTTCGCTGACCGGCAGGCCCAGGCGCTTGCCCTGGGCATCGAGCAAGGCGCTTTCGAGCCCCGACTTGGCAAAGGTGTTGCCCTTGGCCAGCTTGTCCAGCTTGAGCATGGCGGCGTTGATGTTATCTGCCGGCAGGCCGATCAGCGCCGGTGCCAGGTGTGCGTCGATATTGGCCTTGATGCCTTCGGGGCTTTCATAGCCGTAGGCCAGGCCACCAATGGTGGTCGCCTCGCCGATACCTTCGACGCCGTCGCTGCAACGCACGCGCAATACCACCAGGGTTTGCTGTTGCATGGTGTGCATGGCCAGCTTGTGCGGGCGAATGGTCGGCAGGTCGACGATAATTGCATCTATGCGTTCAATCAGGGTGTTTGTCATTGTTGCCAGGTCCCGTCAGATCGGACCGCAGATGGCAGACCCGATAGTTGCACTTACTTGATTGATCAAGCATTGCGCGAGACCCTGATACCCGTCCAATATCAAATGAATCTCCCACCATACCCTGGAGGTCTGATGGAACTGCGTCACCTTCGCTACTTCAAGGTGCTGGCCGAAACGCTGAACTTCACCCGTGCTGCCGAGCTGCTGCATATCGCCCAGCCGCCGCTAAGCCGGCAGATCAGCCAGCTCGAGGAGCAGCTCGGCACGCTGCTGGTGCTGCGTGAGCGCCCGCTGCGCCTGACCGAAGCCGGGCGGTTCTTCTATGAACAGACCTGCACCCTGCTCCAGCAACTGGAAAACATCAGCGACAACACCCGCCGCATCGGCCACGGGCAACGCCAATGGCTGGGCATCGGTTTTGCTCCCTCGACCTTGTACACCGTGCTGCCAGCGCTGATCCGCGAACTGCGCCAGGACAGCGAGCTGGAACTGGGGTTGAGCGAGATGACCACGCTGCAGCAGGTCGAGGCACTCAAGAGTGGCCGCATCGACATCGCCTTCGGCCGTATTCGTATCGATGACCCGGCCATCCTCCAGCAGGTGCTGTGCGAAGACCCCTTGGTCGCGGTATTGCCCAAGGGCCACCCGTTGGCAGGCACCCCACTGACCCTCGCGCAACTGGCCAAGGAGCCGTTCATTCTGTACCCGGCCAACCCCAGGCCCAGCTACGCCGACCATGTGCTGGCCCTGTTCGCCCACCACGGCATGACCCTGAAAATCAGCCAGTGGGCCAACGAACTGCAAACGGCCATCGGCCTGGTGGCCGTCGGGCTCGGCGTGACCCTGGTGCCGGCGTCGGTGCAACAGCAGCACCGCACGGATATCGAGTATGTCGGCTTGCTGGACACCAGCGCCGTCAGCCCGATCATCCTCAGCCGTCGCAAGGGCGATGTGAGCCCGATCGTGCAGCGGTGCCTGGCGTTGATTGCACAACAGGCGACCTGACCTGCCCTCCCCGTATACCCATCGGTATATGGATGTTCCCGTTGAACTGTTTCATGCTCCGACACGCGATCGCGAACCGCCGAGGCATCACACACATTCAATAAAAACCAATGCTGCGCCGGCAAACGGCGCGGCGCGGAGTCGAACATGACGGGACGTCTCAAGGGCAAGGTCGCGCTGATTACAGGCGGCGCGGGTGGGTGCGGGCTGGCCGCATCGGAGCTGTTCGCGGCAGAGGGGGCGCGGGTCGGTATCGTCGACTTGCCTGGCAGCAAAGGCGCTGAGGTGGCACAGCAGTTGCGCGATGCCGGCCATGACGTGCTGTTCGCCCCCGCCGATGTCTCCGAAGCGCAACAGGTCAAGTCTGCCGTTGCTGCCGTGGAACAGGCGTTTGGGCCCATCACCGTCCTTATGAACCACGCCGGTATCCTGGCTGCCGTGCCCTTCCTGGAAACCAGCGAAGAAGAATGGGACCGGATCATGGCCGTGAACGTGAAAAGCATGTTCCTGGTCACCAAGGCGGTCTTGCCGGGCATGCTCTCGGCAGGCGGCGGCAGCATCGTCTGTACGTCGTCGATCTCGGCCGTGGTGGGCACGCCGATGGAGGTGCTGTATTGCACCAGCAAGGGCGCCACGCACATGTTCGCCCGGGCCATCGCCGTGGAGTTCCGCGACCGCCGCATCCGCGCCAACGCGATCTGCCCGGGCTTCATCGCCACCGCCCATGGCCTGCGTGAAATCGACATGCTGCGCAAACACGGCGTGGATGTCAGCGAACATGCCATCGCCGCCGCCCAAGGGCGCCTGTGCCAGCCGTCGGAAGTGGCCACTGCGGCGCTGTTCCTGGCCAGCGACGACGCCAGTTTCGTCAACGGCGCCCACCTGTTTGCCGACAACGGCTACACCGCCATCTGATCACAACAATAATGGGCAGGAGAGCAACGTGACCACCTCATCGAACAATATGCACATCAACGAGTTCGGGCTCGATCAGGCGCACTGGCGCAATTGGGCGGGCAACCAGTCGTGTATCCGCGCGGCGCGTGGCGCGCCCTCCAGCGAAGACGAACTGTGCACCTTGGTGAGCCAGGCCAGCGCCAATGGCATGAACGTGCGCGTGGCAGGTTCCGGGCATTCGTTCACCCCGGTGGCGCTGACCAATGGCTTGCACCTGACGCTGGGCAACATGAGCGGTGTACGCCACATCGACCTAGAGAAAAAACGTGTCACTGCGGCGGCCGGAACGACCATCAACGCCTTCGGCAAGGCGCTGCGGGCTGCAGGCTTGTCCATGGTCAACCAGGGTGACATCGACAGCCAGTCGATTGCCGGTGCCTTGACCACAGGCACCCACGGCACCGGCCTGACCCTGGGTAACCTGGCCTCCTCGATCGTCGGCATGAAGCTGGTTCAGCCCAACGGTGAGATCATCGTGGTGGACGAAAGCACCCCCGACCTGCTGCAGGCTGGCCGGGTGTCGCTGGGGGTGCTGGGGATCGTCTCGGAGCTGACCTTGCAGGTGACCGACAGCTTCAACCTGCACGAACGCATCTGGCGTGAAGACTTCGAAAGCGTGATGGACAAGCACGACGATCTGGCCCGTACACACCGCCACTTCAGCTTCTTCTGGTGCCCCTACGAGCAGAGCCGGCACTGCTACTGCCTGCCCGACACCGCCGCCACCTCCACCAGCGGGCGCACCACCGACGTCTGCGAAGTAAAGGTCATGGACATCACCGACCGCCCGGCCTGGGAAAGCCCGCTCGAGAAAGTGGCCTACAGCTCGGACGTCTACCCCATCGAGTACCTGCCCAACTTCCATGAACTGGAATACGCCGTGCCCATCAGGCACAGCAAGGACGCCTTGCGGGCGGTGCGCAAGCTGATGCTCGAGGACTTCCCCGAGGCGATCTACCCCATCGAGTACCGTTTCACCGCAGGCGACGGCGCCTGGATGAGCCCGTTCTTCGAGCAGGACAGTGTCACCATTTCGGTGTCAGGCCAGCCAGGCACCGACTACTGGGACTACCTGCGTGCGGTCGACCAGATTCTGCGTTCATACGGCGCCCGGCCTCACTGGGGCAAGCTGCTCTTTCTGACCGGCGACGACGTCAGCGCGATCTACCCCCGTGCCGAGGATTTCCGCACCCTGCGCCGCCAGCTCGACCCTCAGGGGGTGTACCTCAGCGAGCACCTGAGCCCGCTGTTCAAGTAGGCCGCAACGGCTTGGCACAACGCCTGGGGGAGCACCTCGGGCGTTGTGCTTTCAAGGCCGTCAGGCCTTGGCCAGGTAGTCGATGAACAGGCGAAACAGCTCGGCGTTGGTAGAGATTTCAAGCCGCTGGTAGATGTTGTGCTTGTGCACTTTCACCGTGCCATCGGAAATATTCAGTTGCCTGGCAATCGACGCGTTGCTGTGCCCCTGCAACAGCAACTTGGCGATGTAGCGCTGCGTTTCGGTCAACTGGCCCTGCAGGATCTCGACGAACGCATCTTCCAGCACCACGCTCTCGGCTGGCGCATCGCGCAGGCAATCCGCGTACTTCAGCCGACAATGCTGCCCGAGTACCGAGGCCAGCACAGGCGCCATGGCGGCCAGCATCTGCATGTCGTCTTGGCCGAAGCTGCCACTGCTGAGGTTGCGCATCAGCGAGTAGACGACAGCCACCTGGGGGCGCAGTGCGATGATGAACCCCACCTCCTCCACCGAGGTGCCGTAGTCGGACGACACGCACGGGTGGATGTCCTTGGAGATGGAAAAGCCCGAAGAGAAGAAGCTGTCGGGTGCCAGCTCACTCATGCGCCACAGCCCGGGCGGGTGTTCGTTGACGCAGGCGACATAAAACGGGTCGAGCAGGTAGCCGCCGCGCACGTAGGCATTCAAGGTGCGCTCCGACACCGAGTCGTTGTAGCCGTTATGCACCAGCACGGCCTTCTGGTTGAACTGGAACAGGTAGCCACAGCTCATCTCAAAGGCCAGTTTCTCTCGCAGCAGCGCATCGATGGCGGGCCCCAAGTGTTCCGTGCCTATCGCGTCGATAACGGCCGCCAGCCTGTTCGCTTCTTCCAATGTCATCGTTCCCCCCTGCTCTTGTGCACTGAAGCACCCAGAACTTACCGCCCTGCGCCGCAAAAAGCACAAAATCCGGGGCGCCCTGGGCGCTCCGGATCATGTCGACGACGCTTTTCGATCAGGACGCTTCAGCCGCCACCTTGAAGGCGCTGGCGGCCTCATCCTGGCGCCCCATCTCAAGCGCCTTGGGTACGGCGAGCCAACTGGCCAGCAACATGGCGACCAGGCCACCACTGAGTTTGCCGATGATCAGCGGCAGGATCAACGAGGGCTGGAAGTTGGCAGAGAACGCCATGTGGTCGCCGAACGTGAAGGCGGCGCACACCGAAAAAGCGATGACCAAAACCTTGTCCTTGGGCGGCATTTCGCTGACCAGCCTGAACATCGCCAGGATGTTGGCCGATGCGGCCAGTACACCGGCTGCGCCAACACCCGACATGCCGAACCGCGAGGCGACCCGCTCGATGGGCTTGGCCAGAAAGCGCTTGAGCAGGTGCACCATCGGGAATGCCCCACACAGCATCAGGCCGACGTATCCCGCAATTTCCAGTGCGCGGAACTGGTCGTCGGCATCGGCGATGATAGGGGCGAAGCCCCAGCCACCGAATACGCTGCTGAAGAAGCCGGTGAAGTACTGGACGATGGAGGCCACCAGCACCAACACCACCGTCATGTACATGAACTGCCCAAGTTTGAGGAACAGGTAGACCATCAGCGTCGGGAAGTAGCGAAGTGCAGCAGCCAGCGCGATGCAGAACAGAATCAGCGGCATCAGGTTACGCACCAGCATCGGCCAGGTGAAGTGCAGTGCCTGAGTGGCCACGCCAGTGGTGGCGATGTCCGGGCGTACCTCCAGGCCGAGCATTTGAATGGTCATGGCAATCACCATGATGCTGACGGGAATGGTCAACAAGCCGGCCATGATGCCTAAGGCCATGTACTTGTGGTCGACCTTGCGCAGCATCGCCAGCCCAACCGGGATCACGAAGATGATCGTCGAACCAGACTGGAAGCCAGTGATCAAGCCGAGGATCCAGCCCTCGGGGCTTTGCGCCAGGGCCTTGGCAAGCTGGTAGCCGCCCATGTCGGAGGCGATGAAGATGGGCCCGGCAATCCCTGGGTCGGCGCCTAACGCCAGGAACAGCGGCGCGATCAACTGGCTGATGCCTGCGGAAATATAAGGGATCGCCGCCATGATGCCGGCCACGGGGATGAAGATGGGGCCAATGCTGTGCAGGCCGGCAATGAATTCCTGGCCCAATTCGCCTTCCGGGTTGTAGATGGATGCCACGGCACCCAGTACCGCGCACACCATGATGACGTAGATGACATAGGTGCCGATGCTTTCCATTTGCCGCCTCATTCTTGTAAGAGTTGTTGGGTTGGCAGGACTGAATGTCGCGGGGGGCGTAATTGTTTTTATCGCGCATGCAAGGTGCGCCCCGTCGAGGGTTAAGCTATTCGGCAGGCAGTTGGCTGTCCATATACCGAGAGGTATAGGCAGTTCACAGAATGTGGGGCAACCCTGCTACTCCACACGGGTCATCAACACAGGAACAACGCATGATTCACGGCAAATCGCTAGACGCTTGGTACGCCTCTCACCCGCGGGTCGAGGACCTGGTCACGCTGCGCGAAACCTGCTGGTTCAACCCAGGCATCGTGCCCACCGCACAAGCCCTGGGCGACGTCGGCCTCACTGCCACCGACGTCAGCGCAGCCAGTGCCCGTCTGCAGCGGTTTGCACCGTACCTGGCCGAGGTGTTCCCCGACACCGCCGCGTCTGGCGGCATCATCGAATCGCCGATTCGCCCGCTGCCTGCCCTGCAGCACATCCTGCTGCAAGAGGCTGGCCTTGCCCAAGGCGGTGCGCTCTGGCTCAAGGCCGACAGCGAGCTGCCGATTTCCGGCTCGATCAAGGCCCGCGGCGGCATCCACGAAGTGCTCAAGCATGCCGAAGACCTGGCGCTGGCGGCCGGCCTGATCACCCTGGACAGCGATTACCGAGTATTGGCCAGGGATGACGCCCGGCAGTTTTTCAGCCAGTACAAGGTAGCGGTCGGCTCGACCGGCAACCTCGGGCTGTCGATCGGCATCATGAGCGCGCGGCTGGGTTTCCAGGCCACGGTGCACATGTCGTCGGATGCGCGGCAGTGGAAAAAGGACAAACTACGCGCCAACGGCGTGAGCGTGATCGAGTACCCCTCCGACTACAGCGTTGCGGTGGAACAAGGCCGCCAGCAAGCAGCAGCGGACCCTACTTGCTACTTCGTCGATGATGAAAACTCGCCTCACCTGTTCCTCGGTTATGCCGTGGCTGCCGAACGCTTGCAGGGCCAGTTCAAGGCCGCCGGCATCAAGGTCGATGCCGAGCACCCGCTGTTCGTCTACCTGCCCTGCGGCGTGGGTGGCGGGCCTGGCGGGGTGGCGTTCGGCTTGAAGCTGCTGTTTGGTGATCACGTGCACTGCGTCTTCGCCGAACCCACCCATTCGCCCTGCATGTTCCTTGGCGTGTACACCGGGCTGCATGACGAAACCAGCGTGCAGGACTTCGGCATCGACAACGTCACCGCAGCCGATGGCCTGGCGGTAGGCCGCCCTTCCGGTTTTGTCGGCAAGGCCATGCAGCGCCTGCTCGACGGCTACTACACGGTCACGGACGAGCGGCTGTACCAATTGCTGGTGCTGGCCCATGACCTGGAGCAGGTACGCCTCGAGCCCTCGGCGCTGGCCGGCATGCCTGGCATGGTGCAGGTACTGCAAGCAACGCAGTACCTGGCGCGCATGGGGCTGACGGCGCAGCGCATGGCCAACGCGACCCACTTGGTGTGGGGCACCGGTGGCAGCATGGTGCCGGATGACGAATATGCCGCCTACCTGGCCAAGGGGCGTTAGGCCTTGCGCCGTCGATAAGCCACAAGCAGAAAGACAAACCACAACGGCATCACGCACAGGGCCATCCGCGTATCCGGCTCTAGGGCCAGAAGCACCAGCACGAAGCCGAGGAAGCCCAGCGAGGTGACGGCCATCGGCACGCCACCCGGCAGCTTGAACTTCGACGCCTGGTGCGCGGCCGGGTTGTGCTTGCGGTAGGCGATGTACGCGGCGAGGATCATCGACCAGGTGAAGATCACCAGAATCGCCGAGATGGTCGAAATCAGCGTGAACACCGTCATCACCTCGGGGATGATGAATAGCAGGGCCAACCCGGCTAGCATGCACATCGCCGAAAACAGCAAACTGTGCACCGGCACGCTGAGGGCCGAAAGCCTGGCAAAGATGGCGGGTGCATTACCCCGCTCGGCCAGGCCAAACAGCATTCGGCAGCCGGAATAGACGCCGCTGTTGGCAGAGGATGCCGCCGACGTCAGCACCACGAAGTTGAGCATGCCGGCAGCGGCGGGAAAGCCGGCCAACAGGAACAGCTCGACGAAGGGGCTGCGGTTGGCCGGCACTTCTGCCCACGAGACCACGCTAATGATGCACACCAGCGCCAGGATGTAGAACAGCAGGATGCGTAAAGGAATGGTGTTGATGGCCTTGGGCAGCGAACGGTGCGGGTTCTTTGCCTCGGCGGCGGTGGTACCGATCAGCTCGGTGCCAGCGAAGGAAAACACGGCAATCTGGAAGCCTGCGAAAAACCCACTGATGCCATGGGGCAGCACCGCGCCGGGCGCCACCACGTTGGACAGCGAGGCCACCACGCCGTTGGGTGATACATAGGCGGTGGCGATCATCACCGCTGCGGTGATGATCAGCGTGACGATGGCCACGATCTTGATGATCCCGAACCAGAACTCCACTTCGCCGAAGATTCGCACCGCCAACATGTTCAGCCCAAGCAGCACGAACAGGGTGAAGAACGCCGGTATCCAGGCGGGCACATCCGCATACCAGTACTGGAAGAACCCCGCCACGACCACCACGTCGCCGACCACCGCCACGCTCCAGCTCAGCCAGTAGGACCAGCTCAGCACGAAGCCGGCGCGCGGGCCCAGGTAGTGGGCGACGATGTCGGCGAACGATTTGAAACGCAGGTCAGAAAGCAGCAGCTCGCCCATGGCACGCATGACGAAGAACACGAAAAAACCGAGGATCGCGTAGACCAGCAGAATGGAGGTACCGGACAGCGCGATGACCTTGCCCGAGCCCATGAACAAGCCGGTGCCGATGGCGCCACCAATGGAGATCAGCTGGATATGGCGGTTTTCCAGCGTGCGTTTGAGGTGCCCGTCTTGGGCTGAGTCTGTAGGTTTGCTTTGATCAAGGCTTGCGGACATGTCTTGCATGAGCGACCTCTTTTTATTGTGGGTATCAGGGCTTTCGAACAAGGCCCGCGCAGGGCCTTGCCACGGTGTGCTATCGAACCGCGCCTTCGAACCCTTGCAACGTGTTCACGGCATTGATGCCGATTTCATCGACCATGTAGCCGCCCTCCATCACGAACAGCGTCGGGATGCCTACGCGTGCGATCTCCGCGCCCAGGCGCAGGAAGTCTTCGCTGGTGAGCTTGAAGTGGCTGATCGGGTCGTCCTCGAAGGTATCGACGCCAAGCGACACGACAAGAAAGTCCGGCTGGTGCGCGACAACGCGCTTGAGCGCGTCCTGCAACGCCAGCCGGTACTGCGCCCAGAGGGTGCCTTTGCCCAGCGGGTAGTTGGCATTGAAGCCCTCCCCGGCCCCCGCGCCCTGTTCGTGGGCATAGCCGGAGAAGTACGGGTAGGACACATGCGGATCACCGTGGATCGAGGCGAAAAACACATCGGGGCGGTCATAGAAAATGTTCTGCGTGCCGTTGCCGTGGTGGAAATCCACGTCCAGCACGGCCACGCGCCGTGCACCCTGGCTCAGGCAGCGTTCGGCGGCAATGGCGGAATTGTTGAGGTAGCAATAGCCGCCCATGTATTCGCGGGCCGCATGGTGCCCAGGGGGGCGGCACAGGGCGAAGGCACTGGGCGCGCCATCGATTACACGCTGCATGCCGGTCAGTGCCACGTTGGCACTGCTGCGCACAGCTTCCCAGGTGCCGCCGGTAATCGGCGCGCCGGCGTCCATGGCGTAGAAGCCCAGTTTGCCATCGATGAAGCCCGGCTCCCGGTCGATGGCCAGGTCGCGCACCGGCCATACCAGCGGCAGCGCATCATGGGTCTTGCCGGTGGCGGTCCATTCTGCCCAGGCACTTTCCAGAAAGCTCACATAGCGCTCGCTGTGCGCCGCGACATAGCAGGCACGGTCAAACGATTGCTCGGCGATGACATCGCCAAGGCCTGTGGACTGCACACGCGCCAGCACGGTATCGGCACGCTGAGGGTTCTCGAATGACGGCGTGATGGCCCCGTCCTTGAGCTCGGAGCCATGGTGCAAGCGGTGTTTGTTGCTAAAGACTGTCAGCACGCGAATGTCCTTTTTCAAGGTGGTATCGGATAACCAATTTTCGCGACAGACCGCTGAAAATGCTTTGCTTTATGCTCAGCCAAACCGGATGCTTGAGCGAAACATTCACCCGGTAGCCCCATAATGAGCAAAGCCTTTGCTTACGAAGAACTGGACGAAGTAGACCGCGAACTGCTGCGCCTGCTGCAGGAGGACGGCACCTTGTCCAGCGCCGCCTTGGGCGAGCGCCTGTCGATGACCGTGACCCCCTGTTGGCGCAGGCGCAAACGCCTGGAGGAGCTGGGCCTGATCAAGGACTACCAGGCCAACCTGGACCGCAAGAAGCTGGGTTATGACGTCATGGCCTTCGCCCAGGTGCGCTTCGGCAACCATTCGGCCGAAGCACCTGACGACTTCGAGCAGGTGATTCTGAAATTGCCGCAGGTATTGTCCTGCCACAAGGTCACGGGTGAGGCTGATTACGTGCTGACGGTGCTGGCGACCGACCTGGAAAGCTATGGCCGTTTCGTCGAAGACGTGTTGCGGCGGCAACCTGGCATAGCGTCGATCCAGTCGAGCCTGGCCCTGCGGGAAATCAAGGCGGTTAGCCGTATACCGGTGAGGTAGGCGTTGGGTGCCTGACTTGGTTTTTGGGGCGTTTATGAGATCGGGCGCCGCACGCGCGGCGCTTCGCAGCACAAGGCTGCTCCTACATTTTTTCGGGCCAATTATTCCTGAGGCGGTCGCGCGCGCTGGTACAGGCGTTGCGAAACAACTGTAGGAGCAGCCTTGTGCTGCGAAGCGCCGCGCGTGCGGCGCTCGATCGCATAGGCGCCACAACACGAAAGCCCCGCTACCCTGGCAACCTATACCGCTCGGCAAAATACTGCCGGAAGAAATCCACTGCCACCCGCACCTTGGCCGAACTCGCCAGCGGCGAGGTATACACGGCCCAGATATCCGCCGGCTGGTGATAGTCACTCAACACCTGCACCAGGCGCCCATCCAGCAGGCTGTCGTGCACATCCCACCAGGACCGCAACAATATTCCGCGCCCATCCAGGCACCACTGGTGCGCCACCTCGCCATGGTTGCTGGACAAGCTCCCCGTCACCCGCACACTTTCTTGGCCCTCAGGGCCTTCGAGCTGCCAGATACCAAACGGGTGGTCGCGCTCCTTGATCACCAGGCAGTCATGGCTGCCCAGGTCGGCCAGCACTTTCGGTGTGCCTTGCCGCGCCAGGTACGCAGGTGAAGCACAGAGCACCCGACGGTTCTTGGCCAGCAGCTTGGCGATCAGGTTGGGCGCAATGGTATTGCCCACGCGGATGTCCAGGTCGACCCCCTCCTCGATCAGGTCCACCAGGCGGTCATGCACGTCCAGCCGAATATCCAGACGCGGGTAGCGCTCGGCCAGTTCCGACAAGGCTGGGGCCACGAACCTGCGCCCCAGGCCCAAGCTGCTGGCGATGCGCAGTTGCCCTGCCGGCTCGCGGTGCTGGGCACTGATGTCATCGCCCATGCGCTGCACCGCATCGAAAATCTGCAGCGCCCACTGGTACACCCGCTCACCCTCTTCGCTGATCGTCACCCGCCGCGTGGTGCGGTGCAGCAAGCGCACCTGCAGGTTTTGCTCGAGCACGCGAATGCGTTTGCTGATGTACGCCGCCGACATGCCCAGCTCGTCGGCCACGGCGGCAAAGCTGGCGCGCTTGGCCACCTGTAGAAAGATGTTGAGGTCGTCGAGGTTGGGCAGATTATTCACGTTTCGTGTTCCAAGAATCCATGAAAGGCTGGATTATCTCCGATTTAAGGCCTTATAGCATGGCTCGCACCTGTTCCCTAGCCAACGAGTGTGCCCCATGACCAAGACATTCAGAATCGCAGCCATCCCCGGTGACGGCATCGGCACCGAAGTGCTCCCCGAAGGCATTCGCGTGGTCGAGGCTGCCGCTCGCAAGCACGGCCTGGCCATCAGCTTCGAGTTCTTCGAGTGGGCCAGCTGCGATTACTACCTGGCCCACGGCAAGATGATGCCGGACGACTGGTTCGAGCAGCTCAAAGGCTTCGACGCCCTGTACTTCGGCGCAGTCGGCTGGCCCGACAAGGTCCCGGACCACATCTCGCTGTGGGGCTCGCTGCTCAAGTTCCGCCGCGACTTCGACCAGTACGTGAACATTCGCCCGGTGCGCCTGTTCCCGGGCGTGCCGTGCCCGCTGGCCGGCCGCGCACCCGGCGACATCGACTTCGTGGTGATCCGCGAGAACACCGAAGGCGAGTACTCGTCCCTGGGCGGGCGCATGTTCGAAGGCACCGAAAACGAGATTGTGCTGCAAGAATCGGTGTTCACCCGCCGTGGGGTCGACCGCATCCTCAAATACGCCTTCGACGTGGCACAAACCCGCGCACGCAAACACGTCACCTCGGCCACCAAGTCCAACGGCATGGCCGTGAGCATGCCGTACTGGGACGAACGCACCGCAGCCATGGCTGCCAATTATCCGGAAATCAGCTGGGACAAGCAGCACATTGATATCCTCTGCGCCCGCTTCGTGCTGCAACCGGACCGCTTCGACGTGGTCGTGGCCTCTAACCTGTTCGGCGACATCCTTTCCGACCTCGGCCCGGCCTGCGCAGGCACCATCGGCATCGCCCCTTCGGCCAACCTCAACCCCGAACGCAAGTTCCCGTCCCTGTTCGAACCGGTACACGGCTCGGCGCCGGACATCTTCGGCAAAAACATCGCCAACCCGATCGCGATGATCTGGTCCGGTGCGCTGATGCTCGAATTCCTCGGCAACGACGGTGCCGACCCGCGCTACCGTGCCGCTCACGATGACATCCTCAAGGCCATCGAGCAGGTCATCGCCGCAGGCAACACCACCCGCGACATGGGCGGGCATAAGTCCACCCAGGAGGTCGGCCGGGCCATCACTGCCCTGATCGAGGCCTGACGCCCAGGGCCGCGCCTACAACGCCAGGGTGTGCTCGACGGCACCCTGGCGCAACCAGTCGATAAACCGCGCAAACAGCTCCGACTGTGAATTGATCTCAAGCTTCAGGTACAAATTCTTGCGGTGCATGCGCACGGTCTCCGGCGAGATCCCCAACTCCACCGCCGTGGACTTCACCGAGTGCCCGCGCAAGATCATGTGCGCCACTTCACGCTCACGATCCGTAAGCACCTGGCAGCCAAAACTCTCGAACGCTGCCTGTACACTGCCCCGTTCAGCCAAGGCCGTGGCAGGTTCAAGGTTGTAGCGGGCATAACGCACCAGCAGCTCGCGCACCATTGGCTCGACCGCCCGCAACAGGTCGATCTGCCCGCTGCTCAAACGCGTGCCACTGCACCCCTGAAACAAGCTGAACGAAAGCTTGCGGCCCTCGCTGAGGTCGACGATGTAGTAACTGTCTTCACTGCAGCCGGTGCCCAGGTAGTAGGCCTTGTAGTAGTCGCTGTCGAAGAAGTTGTCCGGGGCGATTTCCTGCAAGTGATAGAACCCTTCGGCCAAGCCACTCTGCACGGCCAGGCAAAAGGGGTCGAGCAGGTAGCCCGCGCTGAAATAACGCTCGAGCACCGCATCACGATGCACCTCGGGGATGCCCTGCTTGTACAGCAGGCGCGGTGCACGCCCCTGGCATTCGAGGCTGATCATCATCGACTCGACCTGCACCAGTTGGCTGATCGCAGCCGCCACGTAGCTCAGGGCATCGACTGATTCACTGTGGGCGAGCGCACGCTGCAGCGCTGCATGCCAGTGCTGCAGCGCCCCCAGCGAGAGGGTGAGCGGAGTGTCGGAAGTGGCCTGGGTCATGCCCGGCAGTCTAGCCTGCCAGGCACGCCCACGCACAGCCCTTTGCGCCAGGCTCATCGCCCTTGGTACAGCCCTTGCGCGGTCAGTTCGCGCGCCGTTTCGATGATGCACTGGCGCAGGGTTTCGACGATCTCGTCGACTTGCGCATGCGTGATGATCAACGGCGGCGACATCACGTTCAGGTGCATGATCGGCCGCACCAGCAGCCCCTTGGCCTGGGCTTTGCTGTGGATGCGCTCACCGATGTTGACCGCATCAGGAAACAGCGCCTTGCTGGCTTTATCGGCAACGAACTCGACACAGGCCATCAGTTTCAGGCAACGCACATCCCCCACCAAAGGCAGGTCGAGCAAGGTTTGCAGCCGTTGCTCCAGGTAGCTGCCCACGTCCTTGACGTGCGCCAGCAACTGCTCGCGTTCGATGATTTCGATGTTCTTCAATGCCGCCGTGCAGCACACCGGGTGCCCGCTGTAGGTGAACCCGTGGGTGAAGCAGCGGCCCTTGCCCGGCTCGGCGATCACCTGCCAGATCCGCTCGGAGAAGATGCACGCGCCCAGCGGCAGGTAGGCCGAGGTCAGGCCTTTGGCGGTGGTGATGATGTCTGGCGTGACGCCGAACAGTTCCTCGCTGGCGAAGAAGGTGCCCAGGCGGCCGAACGAGGTCACCACCTCGTCGGCGACGAACAGGATGTCGTAGGTCTGGCACACCTGCCACATACGCTCGAAGTAGCCCTTGGGCGGGATGATCACCCCGCCCGAGCCCATGATCGGCTCGGCGAAGAACGCCGCCACGTTGTCGGCGCCCAGGGAGAGGATCTTGTCCTCGAACTCGGCCACCAGGAAGTCGAGGAACTCGGCCTCGTCCATGTCGTCCGGGGCACGGTACGGGTTGGGGTTGGAGACATGGTGGATCAAGTCATGGGCGTAGTCGAACTCTGGCACGCGGTCGGCAGCCTTGTTGCCAATCGCCATGGTCAGGGTGGTGGAGCCGTGATAGGCGTTGTAGCGCGCGATCACGTGCTTCTTGTGCGGCTTGCCCCGGCAGTTCTGGTAGTACTGAATCAGCCGGTAGGCGGTATCGACGGCGGTAGAACCACCGGTGGTGAGAAATACGTGGTCGAGGTCACCTGGCGCCAGTTGCGCGAGCTTCTGGCACAGCGCGATAGCGACGTCATTGGCCATGTCGGAGAACGGGTTGGAGTAGGCCAGCTTGCGCACCTGGTCGGCAATGGCCAGGGCCATCTCTTCACGGCCCAGGCCGATGTTGGTGCACCACATGCCGCCGACCGCATCGAGAAAACGGTTGCCGTGGGTGTCTCGGATGTAGGCGCCCTCACCTTCGACGATGTTCAGCGCACCTTGCTCGCGGTGCTCGTCGAACACATGGTAGCCGTGCATGTAGTGGGCCTTGTCGGCGTCCACCAGTGGGTCGTGGGCAATGGCGAATGCTTTGCTGGGTGTGGCCATGGGCAGCTCCTTGGCGGGAATCGGTTGGCAGTGTTCAGAAACCGGTCTTGACCGTGCTCCAGACCCGGGTGATGGCGCGCATGTCCTTGGGGCTCTGGGTCTTCTGGGCGAACAGGCGTTGGCGGGTCTGGGCATCGGGGTAGATCGCCGGGTCTTGGCGGATGTCGGCGTGCACCAGCGCCGTGGCAGCGGCATTACTGTTGGCGTAGTGGATGAAGTCGGTGACCTTGGCCATGGTCTGCGGCTGCAGCAAAAACTCGATGAAGCGGTGAGCATTGGCCGCGTGCGGCGCGTCTTTGGGGATGTAGAGGTTGTCGAACCAGATCAGCGAGCCTTCCTTGGGGATGAAGAACGCCAGCTTGATGGCCTTTTTCGCTTCTATGGCACGGGCCTGGGCGGTGGCGTAGTCACCTGACCAGGTCAGGGCCAGGCAGACATCGCCGTTGGGCAGGCTGGTGAGGTAGTTGACCGAGTCGAACTTGCGAATGTACGGGCGAATGCCCATCAGCAGCTGCTCGGCAGCCTTGAGGTCGGCGGGCGCTGCGCTGCGAGGGTCTTTGCCCAGGTACTGCAGGGCCAGCGGGATCACCTCGGTCGGCGCGTCCATCAGGGTGACACCGCAGTCGGCGAAGCGCGAAACGATCTTGGGGTCGAACAGCATGGCCAGCGAGCCGATCGGTGCATCGGGCATGCGCGCGGTGATCTTGTCGACGTTGTAAGTGATCCCGGAGCTGCCCCAGGTATAGGGTGCCGAGTACTTGAGGCCGGGGTCGTAACCTTGCAGGTTGCTCACCACCTGCTCATCCAGGTTGTGCCAGCTGGGCAGTTGCTGCTTGTCCAGCGGCTGGAACACGCCGGCCTGAATCAACGGGGGTACCAGGGAGGCGTTGAGCATTACCAGGTCGTAGCCGGAGCGGCCGGTGAGCAATTTGGTCTGGACGGTTTCGTAGCCATCGAAGGTGTCGTAGATGACCTTGATGCCGGTGGCCTTCTCGAAGTCGGCCAAGGTGGTTTCGCCGATGTAGTCGGTCCAGTTGTACAGCCTTAACGTGTTACCGCTGTCCCCCTCTACCGCCAGTGCCTGCGTCGCGGCCGACGCCAGCAACAGGCTGCCAATCACCTTCAGTGCCTTGCGCATAGCAACTCCATCGTGTGACTGCTCCGGAACGAGCCGATGGGTTCACTATCGGGGGATTTGCTTGAGGGCAACATACCCCGAATGTGTGGGTGGTCGTTTTTGGGCAGATACTCATTGGTAGGTACTCATAGCCCTATCGCCGGCAAGCCGGCTCCCACAGGTATCGCACACAATCCAGAGTCGGTGCGGTAACTGTGGGAGCCGGCTTGCCGGCGATAGGGCCGGATCAATCGACTCAAACTCGGGTTGATTCACGCCAGCGGGTACAACGCCTCATCGAACTGCGCCAACCGCGGGAACACCAGCGGCTGATCATCCGCCAACTGCTCCAGGCGCTGCTGGTACTGCTGCAGAAAACCCTGGCGCGCTTCGTCGCTGATATACGGCACATGCCAGGCCACGAACGGCGGCAGCACGTCGAAGCCAACGTACGCCAGCGTCCCTCGCAGAATCGGCCGCAACATGTCCTCGAGCGGCCCATGGATAGCCCCTTCGCCAAACATGTGCTCACGCCCGCCAAGGGTCACCGTCACCAGTGCCTTCTTGCCGGCCAGCCCACCCTGGTCGTAGAAGCGCTTGCCGCCATAACAGACACCCGACACCAGCACCCGGTCGATCCAGCCCTTGAGCATGGCCGGCGCCGAGAACCAGAAGACTGGGAAGTTCAACACCAGCAAATCGGCCCATAACAGCTTGTCCAGCTCTTGCTGGATATCTGCGGCAATGGCGCCGCTCTTCACCCCCAGGCGCTGCTCTAGCGCATACACCAGGTACTCGGGGTTCTCCCGCGTGGCGAAATCGTCCGCACTGGCCACCGGGTTCCAGCCCATGGCATACAGGTCGCTGACCTTTACCGAGTGGCCCTGGGCGCGAAAGGTAGCCATCGCCTGGTCACGCAGGGCGGCGGTGAAGGATTGCGGCTCGGGGTGAGCATGGACGATCAGGACATTCACGACAGTTCTCCTTGCATCAGTTCACCCGCACACCGGGCAATGCGCTGGCACGCCTCGGCCAAGGCTTCGGCGCCTACCACCAACCCCAGGCGAATATGCCCGGCGGCGCTCGGGCCAAAGGCTTCTCCCGCCAGTACCGATACGCCTTCGCGGTCCAGCAGGCGGTCGGCGAAGGCCTGGGCACTGAGGCCGGTTTCGCGGATATCGACCATCACGAACATGCCACCGTCGGGTTTGAGCGCCTTGACGCCCGGGCAACCGGCCAGCTGTTCGCACACCAGGTCCCGGCGCTGGCGATAGGCTTCGCGCATCGCCTCAAGGGCGGGCAAGGGCTGATTCAAGGCCACCACGGCGGCGTCCTGGATAAAGTCCGGCGAGCCATAGAGCATGCACAGCGCCAAGTTCTCCAGGTGCGTGGCCAGCTCAGGCGAGCCCACCACCCAGCCCACCCGCCACCCGGTCATGGCATGGGATTTCGACAGGCTGTTGAGGGTCGCGGTGCGCTCGGCCATGCCGGGCAGGCTGCCCGGGCTGACATGCTCGCCTTCGTACAGCAGTTCGCTGTACACCTCGTCGGAGATCAGCCACAGGTCGTGGGCGATGCACAGCTCGGCCAACGCCTCCCAGGTCGAGCGTGGCAAGCTCGCGCCCGAGGGGTTGTGCGGGCTGTTCAAGGCCAGGGCGCGGGTGCGGGGGGTGATGCGCGCGGCCACGTCCTGCGGGCACACCCGAAAACCGTTCTCCGGCTTGACCGGCACCGGCACCACCGTGGCACCACAGGCACCGAACACCGCCTCGTAAGTGACGTACATCGGCTCGGCGACGATCACTTCATCACCCGGGTCGAGCACACACTGGGCCACGCAGAACAAAGCGCACTGGGCACCCGCCAGTACCGTGACCTGGTCAGCACTGACGGGCTGGCCGCTGCGCTGCCGGTGGCGATCGGCAATGGCCTGGCGCAGCGCGAGTTTGCCGCGTACATCGGCGTAATGGGTGTGGCCGGCACGCAGGCTGTCGATGGCCGCTTCAACGATGGGGGCCGGGGTGTCGAAGTCCGGGTCGCCCACCGACAGCAGCAGAACGTCCTTGCCCTCGGCCTGCATCGCCAGGGCGCGGTAGTGGATGTCCCAGGCGGCAGCACCGTCACCGGCGATGCGTTGGGTCAGCTTGGCATAGCGCATGGCAGTCTCCCTTCAAATGCGGTCAATCGACGAGAATCTTGGGGTTCGAGCTGCCCCACACGGTGTAGAGGTCGGCCAGTAATGCGCCGTTGATTTCCTCCATCTCACCCTGGGTAATCTCGCTACCGGCCTGTTTGCCGAACAGCACCACTTCGTTGCCGTTCTTGACGTCTGGGAAGTCGGTGACATCGACCATCAAGGTGTTCATCGATACCTTGCCCACCACCGGCACGCGGTGGCCGTTGATCAGCACATGGCCCTTGTTGGTGAACACCCGGCGGTAGCCATCGGAATAGCCGACGGTGATATTGGCCAGGCGCGAGTCGCGCGCCAGGGTGAAGGTGCGGTCATAGCCGACGGTGTTGCCAGCCGGGTAGCTGTGCACCGCCGCCACTCGCGACTTGAACTGCATGGCACGCTTGTACTCGGTACGCTCGGGCACGGTGTCGCCGAACAGCGCACCGCCGGTGCGGACCATGTCCAGGCGTGCTTCCGGTACCTCCAGGGTGGCGAACGAGTTGGCGGCGTGCAGGGTCAGTTGGCGGCGGTCGAGCTTGGCATGTTTGATCAACCAGTCGGCCTGCTCGTTGAACGCTGCCAAGCCCTTGCGCACGTCATCCTTGTCTTCAACGGCGAAGTGGGTCATCAACGCCACCAGCTTGAGGTGCTTCTGGTCGGTGATCTGCAGTGCCTCACCTCGCCCGCTCCAGCTGGCCATTTCCACGCCGTTACGGCTCATGCCGCTGGAGTTGAGCGCCAGGTGAATGCGCAAAGTCTTGCCATGGCGCTCGGCGATGGCATCGGCCTGGCGGGCGAACTCGGCGCTGCCGACCAGCTCTTCCATGTCGTATTGCAGGGCATCTTCCAGCTCGCTCAGGCTGGCCAGGCGTACCCGCACCAGTTGCCCGGTGAAGCCGCTGGCCCGCACCACACGGGCTTCCTCGTTGCTGGCGACCGCCACGCAAGGCACGCCAAGGGCGATCACCGACGGCATCACCAGGCCAATACCGTGGCCGTAGGCGTCTGCCTTGAGCACGGCGCACAGCTTGGACTTGCCACCCAGCTCCGCTTGCAGGGTGCGTATGTTGTGTTGCAAGGCACTGGCACTGATCTCGACCCAGGCGTTGCTGTTTTGCACGGTCAGCGCGTTGCTGCCGTTGTCCATCGACAGCGGCGGCGCGGCATACAGCGGGGCTTGGCCGGTGATCAGCAGGGCCAGGGAGGCAGCAAGGAGCGTACGGCGAAATTGCATGGTGGTTTCTCTTGTTATGGACGATGCGCTGCGGTCAGCAGACGCAGGTATGTTTGAGTTCGATAAAGGTCACGCCTGGCGTGGCGAAGCCGTCGGCCAGGTCAGCCTGCAAGGTATCCAGGTCACGTGGCTGACGCACCGCGCAGCCAAACGCACGGGCCAGGCCGATGAAATCGGGGTTGCGCGGCAGTACGCCGACCGGCTCGATATTCAGGCCGAGCATATCGTCGCGGATCTGGCCAAGGGCGTCATTGTTCCACAGCAATACCACCAACGGCCGGTCCAGTTCCTCTACAGCGGTGGCCAGCTCCTGGGCGGTGTAGAGAAAGCCGCCGTCGCCCACCAGCACCAGGCCGGGGCGATGGTCAGTGGCGAGCATGCCGCCGATACCCGCCGGCAAGCCATAGCCGAGGGTGCCGTAACCGGTGGGGTGCAACCAGCTGCGCGGCGCCCGGCTGGCAAAGGCGTAGTTGCCGGTGTAGGCCAGTTGGGTCATGTCGCTGCTGATGAAGGCGTCGTCTGGCAGCACCGCGTCGATGCGGTCGAGAATGGCCTGGTGGATGGCCTGCAACGGTGCGTGCCCGGTGCGAATGGCCTGGCGCAGGCCGGCCACCGCTTCGATGGCCTGGCAAGGGTCGCGCTCGACCTCGGGCAGGTGCGCCAGCAAACCGTCGAGGGTCTGTCGAGCATCGCCGTGCAAGGCCACCGCGCACGGGTAAAAATCGTTGAACTTGCGTGGGTCGATGTCGACTCGCAGCAACTCACCCGTGAGCGGCAGGCGCTCGCGCCAGAAGTCGGTATCGGCCATTTCGGTACCCACTGCCAACACCACATCGGCTTCGCTGATCATCTGCCAGCCCGGCGCGACGCACAGGCTAGAACCCGCATTCAATGGCGCCTCAGGCGACAGCAGGCCCTTCCCAGCGACGCTGGTGAATAGCGGTGCTGCCAAGCGGGTGCTCAACTGTTCGAGTTGCGCGGCGGCCTGCAGTGCGCCACCGCCGGCGATGATCATTGGCCGTTTCGCTGCGGCCAGTTTCAACGCGGCCTGCTCCAGCGTGCCCCGGTCGGGCTGGCCGCGCCCAGGGCGACGTACCACCGCGTCGCTCCAGTCGCGGGCAACCGGCGCGGCCAGCACGTCCAGCGGGACCGAGATGTGCACCGGGCGCGGGCGTTCGCTGTCGAATACTGCCCAGGCACGGGCAATCAGCTCGGGCAGGTCTTCAGCGCTCAGTGCCACGGCGGAGAACGCCGTGATCGGCGCGGTCATGGCGCGCTGGTCCTGGGTTTCGTGCAGGCAGCCCCAACCTTTGCCCAGGCTGGCGGTGTGGTTGACGCTGGATATCACCAGCAATGGGATCGAGTCGGCATAGGCCTGGCCGATGGCAGTGGCGGCATTGGTCACGCCTGGGCCGGTGATGACAAAACACACGCCCGGCCTGCCGCTGACCCGGGCGTAACCATCGGCCATGAAGCCCGCACCCTGCTCATGCCGCGTCAGCACATGGCGGATGCCACTGCCGGGCAAGCCGCGGTACAGCTCCAGGGTATGCACCCCTGGGATACCGAACACGGTATCCACCCCATAGTTGGCCAGCAGCCGTACCAGCGCCTGGCCGGCGGTCATCGAGTGCTCATTCATGCTGATCTCCTTGCGGCTGGCCGAGGCGGATCAGCGCATCGACCGCGGTGGTGCCGTGGGCACCGACCATCAATGGGTTCACATCCAGTTCCAGCAGCTGCCCGGCGTTTTCGCAGGCGTAGTCGGCCACCGCGCGGATCGCCGCCACCAGGGCATCCAGGTCGGCAGCCGGGCGACCCCGAAAACCCTGCAGCAGGCTGGCGCTGCGCAGGCCAAGCAGTGCTGCGCGAATGGCGCTGTCGGTGGTGGGCAGCAACAGGCTGACGCTGTCTTTAAGCAGCTCCACCAGCACACCGCCCGCCCCGATCACCAAGGCCAGGGCAAAGTCGTTTTCACGCTTGATGCCGACGATCAACTCGGCCAAGGGCGGCGGCGCCATGGGTTCGAGCAAGACCTGGTCGAACGGCACCCCCGGCGTATAGGCGTCGATGCGCTGGCGCATCTGCGCAAGGGCGGCCTGCAGCGCTGCGCCATCACGCAGGTTCAACGCCACCGCGCCGGCTTCG
The DNA here is from genome assembly GCF_026240895.1 of Pseudomonas sp. DCB_AW. NCBI lineage: Bacteria > Pseudomonadati > Pseudomonadota > Gammaproteobacteria > Pseudomonadales > Pseudomonadaceae > Pseudomonas > Pseudomonas sp. DCB_AW. The sequence continues at coordinate 15,594 of NZ_JAPFCE010000046.1, read as the reverse complement.
GTCTTGTGCGGCAACTGCGCACTGACCGCCTTGAGCACCAGCGGGTAGCCAACGCGGGTGGCATCGTTTAGCGCGTGCTCCGGGGTACTCAGCACCCCGCCCGGCACCGGCAGGCCAAACGCACTCAGGGCCTGTTTGGACTGCCATTCGTCCAGCAGGCGGCTTTCACCTGCGAGGGGCCGTGGGCACAGCGGCACCTGCGCCGCCTCGCCCTGTTCCAGCAGCCGCTGGCGGTTGCGCTGATAGGCCACGATCCGCCCCCACGCTGCCAGGCCATCTTCCACGCCTTGCAGCGCGGCGATGCCATGGGCATGCAGGCGCTCACGGGCCGAGGCTGGCAACAGCTCGGGGAACGCCGAGGTGACGAAGCCGATCTTGCCGTGGCGCGCCAGGGCGTCGCAGTAAAGCGCCAGCAATAGGTCGCATTCCTTGCGCTCACCGGTGAACGCTGCGGGGTAGTCGAGCACCAGCATGGCGGCATCGGTGTCAGCGCCCAGGGTGCTGTCGAGCATCTGTTGCAGGGCCACTTCATCGCCCCAGATCGCTGTTGTGAAGTCCAGCGGATTGACCAGGTTGGCGTAGGCCGGAAGTACCTCGGCCAGTGCCCTCACCTGCCCTGGCGCCAGCGCGGGCAGGCGCAACTGGTTGCGCTCGGCGTAGTCGGCGATCAAGCCCGCATCGCCGCCCGAACAGGCCAGGGCGATCAGCCGGTCGCCGGCCGGCAAACGGCCACAGGCGGCAGCCTTGAGGGTCTCGACGAAGCTCACCGGGCCACTCACGCGGATCACACCCAGGCGCTGGAATAGGCTGTCGTACAGGGCATCGGAGCCTGACAGCGAACTGGTGTGGCTGAGCGCCAGTTCAGCGCCGATCTGCGACACGCCGGTTTTCAGGGCAATGATCGGGGTGCCCTGTTGCAGTGCCTTGTAGGCGGCGCGGGCAAAGCCCGGCACGTTTTTCAGGCCCTCGAGGTGCAAGCCGATAGCAGTCACCCGTGGGTCGTCGAGCAGCACGTCCATCAACTCGGCCACGCCCAACTGCGCCTGGTTGCCGACCGATGCCATGTAGGCCACCGGCAGCGAGCGGTCGCTCATGGACAGGTTGTAGGCAAAATTGCCGCTCTGGGTCAGGATCGCCACGCCCTGCTCCACCTGCTTGCCGCCATGGGCCACCGGCCATAGGGCCGCGCCGTGCAAGTAGTCGAGCAGGCCATAGCAGTTGGGGCCAAGCAAGGCCATGCTGCCGGCGGCCTCAAGCAGGCGCTGCTGCAACAGGCGGCCTTGTTCACCGCTTTCGGCGAAGCCCGAGGCGTAGCAGATGGCGCCACCGGCACCGATGGCGGCCAGTTCCGCGACACACTGCAGGGTCAGTTCACGGTGGGTGGCGATGAACACCGCGTCTGGGGCGCATGGCAGGTCTGCTACCTGCGCCACGCAGGGGATGCCCTCCAGGCTCGCGTGTTGCGGGTTGACCAGCCACAGCGGGCCGGCAAAGCCACCTTCGGCACAGCGCTTGAGGGCACGGGCCATGCTGCGCCCGCCCACGAAGGCCAGGTGCCGTGGGGCCAGCAGGCGCTTGAGGTTGTCACGATTGGAATGCGACATGCTGAGTCTCCAGGTCGATCAGCGCAGCAACGGGCGCAGCAGCTCACGGGAAATGATGTGCCGCTGGATTTCCGACGTGCCCTCCCAGATCCGCTCGATGCGGGCGTTGCGCCAGATGCGCTCGACCGGCCCCTCATCCATCAGGCCCATGCCGCCAAAAATCTGCACGGCTTCGTCAGCGACCTTGCCCAGCACTTCGCTGGCAAACAGCTTGGCCATGCCCGCCTCGCCATCGGTCATGCTGCCCTGGTCCATCTTCCAGGCGGTGTGCAGGGTGAGCAGTTCGGCGGCGCGGATCTGCGTGGCCATGTCCGCCAGCTTGAACGACACACCCTGGTAGCTGCCGATGGGCTGGCCAAATTGCTTGCGGTCAGCGGCCCACTGCAGCGATGCGTCCAGTGCTCGCTGGGCCTGGCCGACGCAGTTGGCGGCAACCATCACCCGGCCAGCGGTAAGCCAGGCGTTGGCCACCTCCCAGCCTTTGCCGACTTCGCCCAGCACGTTGCTGGCTGGCACCCGGCAGTCGTCGAAGAACAGCTCGTAGGTGTGGTAGCCGCGGTTGCTCACGCACTTGGGCCCGCGGCGGATGGTCATGCCGGGGGTGTCCCGGTCGACCAGCAAGGCGGTGACCGCATTGCGTTTGCGCCCGTTGTGCTCGTAGGTGTCGGTCACCGCGAAGACGATGGCGAAGTCGGCATGCCCGGCGTGGCTGATGAAGTGTTTGCTGCCGTTGATCACGAAGTCATCGCCCTGGCGCACGGCGCGGGTCTTGATGGCGTTGGCGTCAGAGCCCGCGCCAGGCTCGGTAAGGGCGAAGCAATCGGTCTTTTCGCCCTGCACGCACGGCAGCAGGTAGTCGGTGATCTGCTGGTCCTTGCAGGCCATGAGAATCTTCGACGGGCGTGCGACAAACACGTGCAGCGCCCAGGAAACCTTGGACAACTCGCGCTCGATCAGCGCTTGGGACAGGTAATCGAGGCCACCGCCGCCGACTTCTTCAGGCATGTTGAAGGCATAGAACCCGGCGGCGATGGCCTTGCCGCGGATCTGCGCAGCCAGTTCCGGCGACACCGCGTCGGCACGGTCTACCGCTTCTTCATGGGGCAGCAGTTCCTTGGCCACGAAGCTGCGTACCGCATCCACCAACATTTCTTGTTCTTGGGTCAGTTGGAAATTCATCTGCGAAGGTCCTGAAGAGGTAACGGGTTATTGGCCGACGAAGTGTGCTGGGCGCCGTTCTACCGAGGCCTTGAGCGCCTCGGCGCCGTCCTGGCTGCGCCCGCATAGCAAGCCGGCCTGGCGCTCGGCTTCGAGTTGCTCGGCCAGGGTGCGCTGGGCGCCTTCGCGGATCAGCCGCTTGGTCTGCGCGTAGGCGAAGGTCGGGCCGTTGGCCAGGCGGCCCGCCAGTTCAGCGGCCACCGCAGGCAATTGCTCGTCGGCGCAGACCTCGCTCACCAGCCCTGCCGCCAAGGCCCGTTCGGCGCCCCACAGTTCGTCGAGGAACAACAGGCGTTTGGCCTGCTCGCTGCCAATCAGCCGTGGCAGGTGCCAGCTGGCGCCGGCATCGGGGCTGTAGGCCATGCTGGTGTATCCGGCTTTGAAGCGTGCCGAGGCAGCAGCGATGCGCAGGTCGCAGCACAGGCTCAGGTCCATGCCGCCGCCGACGGCGGTGCCGTTGATGGCGGCCAGGGTCGGTTTGTCGAGGCTGTGCAGGCGCAGCATCAGGGCGTGGGCGGTCTCGGTCCAGCCGTAGCTTTCCAGTGCCCCACGGGCCTCGGCCTCGGCCCATTCCGCCAGGTCGGCACCGGCACAGAAACTGCGCCCGCTGCCGGTCAGCACCACCACACGGACGGCGGGGTCGCTGTTGCAGGTGTCGAGCAGGGCATGCAGTTGCTTGAGGCTGGGAATGTCCAGTGCGTTGCGCTGCTCGGGGCGGTTGAGGGTGAGCCAGGCAACGCCGGCTTCGACCTTGCTCAACACTGACGATGACGGGGTGGTCATGGGAGGCCTCGCTGTTGTTATTGGGGTGGAGGACGTGATGAAGGTGATACTAAACGAGTGTTCAACAAGGCGGGATGGGTTGTTACAACTTTGCACAACTCGGATCACAACCCTTGCGCTTCCCTTGTAGAAGCAGCCTTGTGCTGCGAAGAGGCCAGTGCAGGCTCAAAACAATGTTGATGCCTGCACCGGCCTCTTCGCAGCACAAGGCTGCCCCCAACAAGCGGCTTCAAACGCCAGGCGCACTCGGCGCAAAGGACCCTTGCCGCCGGCGATTCATCCCGTAATACGCCGCATAGCACAGGGCAATGAAACCAAAGCCCCAGTACAACGACGGCCGCTGGGTCTCATCGATGGCCAGAAACACGAACAGCGAACAGCACAGGGTGATGCACAGCAGCGGCACCAAGGGGTAAAGCGGCGCCTTGTACTTGAGGTCCTGCAGTTGCCCGCCATCACGCAGGTACGCCTTGCGGAACCGGTACTGCGCCAGGGCGATGACGATCCAGGTCACAGTGCCCGACATGCCGCTCACGGCCATCAACACCATGAACAAGGTGTCGGCAGCCACGAAGCTGGTCATCAGTGACACCAGGGCAAAGCACAGGGTGATGCTCAGGGCACGCAGTGGCACGCCGCGCTTGCTCAGCGGCGACAGGCTCTTGGGTGCCATGCCGCTCTTGGACATGGCCCAGAGGATGCGCGTGGAGGCATACAGCCCGGAGTTACCCACCGACAGGATGGCGGTGAGGATGACGAAGTTCATCAGGTCGGCCGCATAGGGAATGCCGACCATGTCGAACACCTGCACGAACGGGCTTTCCATCAACCCGGCCTGCTCGAACGGCACGATGGCCGACAGCACGGCAATCGCCAGCACGTAGAAGATCAGCACGCGGAACACCACGTTGCGCACGGCCCGGGGGATGCTCTTTTCCGGGTGCTCGGTCTCACCGGCCGCCACGCCCATGATTTCGCAGCCCTGGAAGGCATACACCACGGTCATCATCACCGCGAACACCGCCGACAGGCCATGGGGGAACAGCGACTCGCCCACCAAGTTGTTCAGCATCGGAGCCGGCGCCCCGTTGTTCAGCGGGATGGCGCCGAAGATCACCAGCAGGCCGACCACGATAAAGCCGAGGATGGTCGCCACCTTGATCCCCGAGAACCAGTATTCCGCCTCGCCAAAGGCCCGTGTGGCCAGGGCATTGAGGCCGAACAGCACGACCACGAACAACGCCGACCAATACCAGATTGGCACCTCGGGGAACCAGCGGGTCATCAGCATGCCCGCAGCGGTGAACTCCAGGCCCACCGTGGTGGCCCAACTCATCCAGTACACCCAGCCAATCATGAAGCCCGTGGCTGGGCCGATGAACTTGGTGGCATGGGCCTGGAACGAACCGGAAACCGGCATCTGCACCGACAGCTCGCCCAGGCAGACCATCACCAGGTACATCAACAGCCCCGCCACCAGGTAGGCCAGGATCGCCCCCACCGGCCCGCCCTGGTTGATGGTGACGCCCGAGCCCATGAACAGGCCGGTGCCGATCACGCCGCCCAGCGACAGCATGAAGATGTGCCGGCTTTTCAGCGCGCGGGTCAGTTGGATTTTTCCTTCGTGGGTGTCAGTCATGGTTCACCCCGCTGTAACAGGGGGTGCAAAACGATTGTTCAAGGAGGGGCTGAGCGCTACGGCATGTCATTATTGTTATCTCCAATAAGCCTCATGGACCGCGTGCAACACGGTTGCCATCGATTATTGGAAACGGATGTAAGGTGCCGTTGTACGAACCGATCAAAGATGTAAAAAGTCGTAAGTTTTTTGTACGTCAGCTCTGGATCAACTGTTTCAGGGTGGTGCGGGCCTGTTCCAGCTCTGCCGCTAGTGGCTCGCTGAGCGCCAGCAGCGCCTGTTCATCTTGGCCTTGGGCGGCGTCTTCGAGGCGGCGCAACAGGCCAGCCAGGCCAGCAAAGCCGAGGGAATCGCAACTGCCCGCCAGGCGGTGCGCCAAGTGCGACACTGCAGCGCAGTCGCGTGCCTGCAAGGCTTCGGCCAGCGCCGTGGCGTGCTGCTCGATCGACTGGCGCAGCACTGCCAGCAGCGCCTGCAACTTCTGCTCGCCCAGCAAGCTGCGGTGGGTTTGCAGCAGTGACCAGTCCATGCCCGAGCCAGGTGCAGCCACCGGGGCAGGCGCAACCTCGGCCAGGGCCTGGCGCAGGTGCTCCAGGCGCAGCGGTTTGGCCAGCACCCCCTGCATGCCTGCGGCCAGGTAATCGGGAACTTGCGCCGGTTGCACCCCGGCAGTCAGCGCCAGGATCCGGCTGCCACGGTTTGGCCCTGGGGTGGCGCGGATGCGCCGGCACAACTCAACCCCGCTCAAACCGGGCAAGTGCACATCCAGCAGGATCAGGTCGAAGCGCTGCTGGGCACAGGCTTGCAGGGCTTGCTCGGCATCCTCGGCAAAGCACACCTGGTGGCCATCGCGTACCAGCAACCCACCCGCCACCTCACGGTTCAACGCCACGTCCTCGACCACCAGGATACTCAGGCTGGCCGACGCCGAGCAGGCCGGCTCATGGGCAACGGCAGGCTGCCCACGCGCCATGTCGAGCTCGAACCAGAAGCAACTGCCCTGCCCCGGTACGCTGTTCAGGCCGATGCAACCACCCAGCTTTTCCACCAAGTGCTTGCAGATCGCCAAGCCCAGGCCAGTGCCACCATAGCGCCGGGCCACCGCTTCGCTGGCCTGCACGAAACGGTCAAAAATCTTCGCCTGCATGGCCGGTTCGATGCCAATGCCATTGTCACTGACCGACACGCGCAGGCGCTGCCCGTTCTGATCGCTGGCCAGCACCTGCACCCTGAGTTCGACCTGGCCGTGCGCGGTGAACTTGATGGCGTTGGCCAGCAGGTTGCTCAGTACCTGGCGCAGGTACTGCTCGGCGCCATGCTGATGCGCCGCCAGTTGCTCATCGACCTCCACGTGCAGGGTGTCGCCGCGTTCCAAGGCCATTGGTTCGAGCAATGCCAGCACCTCCGTGCACAACTGGCGCAGTGAGAAACCGAGCATTTCGGCCTGGCTCTCGCCCTCTTCGAGACGGGCAAAGCAAAGCACCTCGTTAAGAATGGCCAACAGCCCTTCGCCCGCCTTGTACAAAGCCTGTAGGCGTTGCCGGTCGAGCGCATCGAGCCTGGCGCCACGTAGCAGTTCGGCCATGCCGAGGATGCCATTGAGCGGCGTGCGCAGCTCATGGCTCATGGTCGCCAAAAAGCGTGACTTGGCCAGGTTGGCGGCTTCGGCCTCATCCTTGGCCCGGGCCAGGCTCGCGGTGCGCCGCTCGACCATGGCCTGCAGCTCGTCACGTTTGTCCTGCAGGGCCACGCGGTCAAGCTCGCGGCGCTCGATGTCGCTGAGGATGGCCCGGCGCATGTCGTCCAGTGCATGCGCCACGGTGTCGATCTCATCGGCATGCGCCGAACGGCGGCGATCCAGGCGCAGCGGCTCCTGCCAGTGCCCGGCCCCGATCCGCCGGGCAAACTCGGCCATGACTTGCAAATGGCGCGTCACCAGGCGGTAGAACAAGCCAGACAACGCGACCGCCAGGCCACACAGAAACACCCCCATCCACAACAGGCTGGCCAGGCCCGTGGCATACAGCCGCCGGTGCACCGCACCCAGGTCGATGCTCACCTCCAGCTCGCCAAGGTGCCGTGCCGGCCCCGACGGTGGCTGGTAATCCAGCGGGAAACGCTCGATGCGCAGTGGCCCCTTAGGCTCGGCTTCACCGCGCAACAGGGTGAAGTCATCGCTGAGCAGGCGTACCCGCGCCACATCTGAAAAGTCCACCAGGCCACGCAATTGAACATCCAGTTGCGCTTCGTCGAGGTCCCACAAGCTGCGCTCCAGGCTGGCCAGGTAACCCGCGCGGATCAACGCCATGCGCGCCTCGATGTCGCGCATCTCGCGGCGGTACTCGAAATACAGCTGCACGGAACTGGCCAGCACCGTGAAGCACAGGCTGAACAGCAGGATAAACAGCAGCAGGCGGCGCAACAGGCCGTCGGTGCGCAGGCGGATCATCGGGCATCCGCCGGCAGGTTGATCATGTCGCGGTAGGTCACTTCGCTCTGCTCCAGCCAGCGGTCGATCTCGCCAGCTTCGTGCATGCGCCGCAACTGGTGGTCGATCTCGTCCATGTGCTGGCTCAGGGAGGACTGGCGCGACACCGCCACGCGCAGGTAGTCCACGCTCAGCGCGGCCGGCAAGGCGCGGATGTCTTCGGCGCCGGGCAGGTGCTCGATGAACAGCTCGCCAGTACGCCGCTCCTGAATCACGAAGTCGATGCGCCCACGGATCAGCTTGCCGAAGTTCTGCTGGCTGGACGACACCCGCTCGATGTTCTGGTGGCGCGCGACAAAACGGTCGAAGTCGGCGCCGTAGCTTTCACCGTAGAGCAAGCCGCCACGGTACCCGGCCAAGTCTTCCAGGTGCTGAAACTGCACGGGCCGGCGGCGATTGAAAAACACCGCCACCTCTTCACGTATCACCGGTACCGACGAAAAACGCATGCCTTGGTCACGTTGGTCGCTGTCGTAGGCGAGCACCACGTCCACCCGCCCGGCGGCAGCGTCCATCAGGCAGCGCTTCCAATTGCCCAGCACCACGGTTTGCACCTCTCGGCCCATGCGCGCAAACAGCTCCCGCACCACCGTCGGCGCCAGGCCGCGCACCTGGTGGCCATCGCTCCAGGAAATCGGCGGGTACACGGGGTAGTCGCAGTAGCGCACCGGCTCAGCCGCCGCTGCTGGCAAGCCTGGTACCAGCACCGCCAGCGCCAGCAGGCGGCGCAGGGTGCTCACGCGGCCACGCTGGCGGTGAACAGGTAGCCGGTGCCATGAATGGTGATGATCAGTTGCGGCTCGGCCGGGTCGTCATGCAGCTTGCGGCGCAGGCGGCCGACCAGCACGTCGATGGAGCGGTCGTTGGGTACCCACTCACGGTTGCGGATCTGGTCCATCAACTGGTCGCGGCTCAGGGTGTGGCCGCTGTTGCGCAGGAAGACGCTGAGCAGTTGGAACTCGCCATGGGTCAGCAGCGTTTGCCCGCCACGCGGGTCGATCAGGCGTCGACGGTCAGTGTCCAGTGCCCAGTCGGCAAATTGCTTGAGCGACTGCGCGCAGGCGGGCGCCGGGTGCACCTCGCGGGCATGGCGTACGCGGCGAATCAGGTTCTTGGCGCGGGACACCAGCTCGCGGGGGTTGAGCGGTTTCATGATGTAGTCGTCGGCGCCGCACTCCAGGCCGACGATGCGGTCGATGTCGTCATTGCGCCCGGTGATGAGGATGATGCCGACTTCCGAGCGCACCCGCAGCTCGCGGGTCAGGGTCAGGCCGTCCTTGCCGGGCAGGCGAATGTCCAGCAGCACCAGGTCGACGTCCTGGCTGCCGAGCAATGCCTCGGCCTTTTCTGCGGTGTCGGCGCAGTGCACGTCATAGCCTTCCTGGGACAGATAGGCCTGCAGCAAGTCACGAATAAGCGGATCGTCATCGACGATCAATACCCGAGGCGTCATTGCGTGAAGTCTCTTTTTTTATTGGTTTGTTCTACACACTCGCGACAGCAGCCTACTCGTTACTGAACAGGCGATCAACAGCCCTTGGGCAGGCTGAAGCGTTGCCGACCACCGGCCTGCAAGCCATCCACCCAGGCCTCGCAGATCTGCACGCCCTGGGCCGGCGTAAAGGTGCCCGGGTTGAGGCCCGACTCCAGCCACAAGCCATCGAGCAACGCGCTCAGGCTGATCGCCGCCAGGTCGGCGTCAAAGCCCTGCCAGCCCTCTTCCACCGCCAGCGTGGCGAGCAGCCGGCTCAACTCGTTGCGGTACTCACCGTAGGAATGGTCGTGCACCTGGTTGATCGCATCGGCGGTCTTCACCGCGCCCCAGAACGCCAGCCAGGCATCGAGCAGTTGCGGGTCGAGCAGTTCGGCGCAAAACGAGGCACGGAAGAACGCCGACAGCCGTTCGCGGGCCGTGGGCGCGGCCTGGGCCATGGCTTCGCGCAGCAGGCCCATGACCCGCCCAGTGACCGCCATGTAAGCTTCGGCCACCAGTTCGTCCTTGCCCGCGTAATGGTGGCTGATCAACCCCACCGAAACCCCCGCCTCGGCGGAAATCTTGCGGATCGAAGCCCCCTGAAAACCATGGCGTTTGAGGCACACCAAGGTCGCCTCGACCAGGTTGGCTTTGCGCAATTCCGGCAGCATGCGGTGGTAGCGGGCTTCCTGGCTCATCGGCGATTCTCGGGCAGTAGACTGGGCTGAACGACTGTACAGCAAGCCGAGCGCCATGATAAACCCTACTGGCCAATGCCCGGTGTGCACCCTGTTGCCGGGCCTGACCACAACAACAAAAGCGGCTGCCATGAACGACCTGATCACACGCGACCTGGACCAGGGCCTGCTGACCCTGACCTTCAACCGCCCAGACAAGCTCAATGCCCTGAACATCGCCATGTACCGCCAGTTTGGCGACCTGCTGCTGGCGGCGGGCGAAGACCCGCACGTTGATGCGGTGCTGATCACGGGCGGCCCCCACTGCTTCAGCGCCGGCAATGACCTGCGCGATTTCCTCGACAACCCGCCCAGCGACAGGGACAGCCCGGTGTTCCGCCTGATGCGCATTGTGATGGGCCTGGATAAACCCCTGATCGCTGCCGTCAGTGGCGCGGCGATCGGCATCGGCGCCACCCTGCTGCTGCATTGCGACCAGGTGCTGGTCAGCCGCACGGCCAAGCTGCGCATGCCGTTTGCGCCGCTGGGGGTATGCCCGGAGTTCGGCTCCAGCCTGCTGCTGCCGCGCATGCTCGGGCACGCCCGCGCCGCCCGCTTGCTGATGGGCAACGCGTTGCTTGAGGGTGAGCAGGCGGTAGCCTGGGGCTTGGCCAGTGAGCTGCATGAAGATGGCGAACAGTGCTTGGCGGCCGCCCGGCAACTGGCGCGGCGGCTGCAAAGTTACCCGCAAGAGGCGCTGCGTATTAGCAAGCGCCTGCTCAAGGATGGGGGGCGCGCGGAGCTGGAGGCCACTGTGGAGCGGGAGAGCCAGTTGTTTATCGAATGCCTGCGTACGCCTGAGGCCAAGGCGGCGTTGCGGGGGTTGATCAAGGGTTGAGGTGATCGGGTTGAGGTTTGCGGCGCTGTCGAGATCGAGCGCCGCCCGCGCGGCGCATCGCGAGCAACGCTCGCTCCTACGTTTGTTTCGGGCCAATTTTTCCTGGGGCAAACGCGCGCGACCGTCTTGGTGCATGGCGCGATATTACGTCGGACCAACAAGGCGGTCGCGCGCAAATTGCACAGGCGAAACTGGCCCGAAACAAACGTAGGAGCGAGCGTTGCTCGCGATGCGCCGCGCGGGCGGCGCTCGATCTCACAGGCGCCACACCCCCATCGCCATACACCTGGCAGCCTCACACCCCTGCATGCCCCTAATACCCCGTCATCTCCAGATAACCCCGCCCGCCCGCACTCCCCTGCAACCTCACCGGCCCCTCCCAGTAAGGAAACCGGGTGTTCATCCAGGCACGCGGCTCGACGGCATCAACCTGCACATCCACGCCGTACGCCAGCACCCGCACTCGCCAACGTGTCGGCACCTCCTTGCCGTTTTCCTGCCGCGTCCAGGCCAACGCCTGAAGCTGAATCTGATCGCCTCGCAGCGCTACCACCTCGCCCTGAGCACTGACCCAGGTCCCCGCCCGATATGGCAAACCCTTGGCCTCGCGCACCTGAAACAGCATCAGCTTCGCGCCGCTGTCCAGGTGCAGTGAAAACCAGTCCCAGCCCGTTTGCCCGGCCGCCAGCGGCTGGCTGCTCCACTCCCGGTCCAACCAGGCCTGCCCGGTGACCGCAATGCATAGGCCATCGCGCTCCACCTCGCCGCTGACGCGGTAGAACGGCTGGCTGTAGTAATACGACGCTTGCCCCTTGCCCGACTTTTCGCTGTAGCCCTGGCTGCCGTGCAGCACCAGCGGCCTGTCACTGCGCAGGCTCAGGTTGTAGCCAAAGCCTTGTCCGGAAGCCTTCATGTGCAACCCTGCAATGCCCTCCCCCCCCTGCAGTGACCAGTCATTGATCCAGGCCCGGAACGGCTGGACTTCGACGCCTGCCTGCCCGATACCGCCACGCGCCAGGGTCTCGCCAGCGCGATGCCCACCCGGCCCAGTCAGGGCCGCATGCCCCATCCACAGGTTCGGGCTGTTCCAGTCGGCCGTTTCCGCCCCTGGGCGCAAGGCCGAACGGAACAGCGTCCACTGCGCGCCCCAGTCCCGCCCTTGGGCGTCTTCAAGGTTGGCGGTGACATACCACCATTCGATGCGAAACCCCTCATGGGCACCGTGATCACGCGGGAACACCAAGGGGTGATCGCGGGTCACCTGGCTGAACCCACTGGCCTGCTCGCCCAACCCGGCAAAACTCTGCGGCGCTGGCGCAGGCTGGTCGCAGCCGCTCAGCAGCGCGCACAGCACGACACAGGCTTTAACGTTCATCGGCAAACTGCCTCAACAGATCGCTGGGCTGTCGCCGCGCCAGTTGCCACAGCGGCCAGGCACTGGCCAGCAGGCTGGTGAGGATTCCCAGCACCGCCAGTTGCACCAATTGCCCAGGAAACACATACAGCGGCAACCGCCAGCCAAATGCCTGCACGTTCACCACCGCCACCAGGCACCAGGCCAACACGACACCGACAGGGACCGCCAGCAGCACGGTGAGGCTGCTCAGCATGAGCGTCTGGCCCAGGGTCAGCCAAACCAGTTGCGTGCGCCGCACACCCAATGCCCAAAGCGGCGCCAGCTGGCCCAGGCGGCTTTGGCTCAGGGTCAGCAGGTTGATGAACATGGCCACGCCGGCGACACCCAGTGTCAGGCTGTTGAGGGCGGCGGTGGCGGCAAAGGTGCGGTTGAACACTTCGGTCGACCAGCGCTTCAGGCGCGATTGCTCGACCACCCGGCTGTCGTCCAGGGCAAAGCGCTGCTGCAACGCAGCTTTGAGGGGTGCCAGGTGCGTGGGCGCGACATCCACGCTCAGGCCGGTCAATGTCGCCTGCGGCCAATGCCTGCGCAGCCAGTCGGCATTGACCAGCACATGGCCCTTGGGGTTGCCATAGTCGGCGTACACCCCCACAACCGTCATGGGCGGCGCAGCGTCGGCCGCCAGCATCAAAGTGTCGCCCACCGCCAGCCCTAGGCGGCGGGCCAATTGTTCACTGAGCATCACCGCCTTGCCCGCCGCCAACTGCTGCCAGGCCTGCGCGTGCTGGTCCAGCAGCGGCCAGCGGTCGCGGTAGGCCGGGTGGTCGATAACCCCCTGCACCTGCACCGGCCAACCCTTAAGGTGCGTTTCCACACGCCAGCCTGGCAGCACCGCCGTGGCCGCAGGTTGCTGCTTGAGCCACTCACTGATCTGCAGGCCCTGCGCAGTGTCCCGAGGCGTCACGTAAAGGTCGGCGGACAAACGCGCATCGAGCCAGCCGATGAAGGTCTTGCGAAAGCCCTCGGTCATGCTGCCCACGCCAACACTGGCGGCCAGTGCCAGCAACAAGGCCATCAGCGCCAGGCTCAACCCGGGTAATTGCTGGCGGCTGTCAGCGACGAACCACTGCGACAGCGGCCGTCGGCGCCCACGCGCAGCCCAGGCCAGCACGCCGTCGAGCAAGGGCGGTAACAGCAACGCCGAGGCCAGCAACAACGCCGCCAGCAAGGCGAAAGCGCTGGCCAAGCCCTGGCCCAGTTGCCAACAGCCAAGCGCCACCAGCAGCAACAGCAGTGCCACCCACGTCTGGCGCCGCAACCAACGGCCTTGCGCCAAGCGCCAGGCCTGGGGTTGAGCCAGCGCCAACAGGGGCAGGCGCGCCGCCTGCAAAACACTGCTCAGCCCCGCCAACAAGGCCCCGAGCACACTCACCAGCACCCCAGCCAACCACCACCCTGCCGGCAGGTGCAACACGCTGGCGACTTGGGCGCCATACAAGCCACGCAAACTCGCGGCAACGTCTGGCAACAGCAACGCGGCCAGCCCATAGCCGCCCGCCACCCCGGCCAGCCCGCCCAGCACCGCGAACAGGCCCAGCTCCAGCGCCAGGCCGAGCAACAGGCAATGCAAACTGACGCCACAGGCCCGCAGGCTTCTGATCAAGCCACGGCGCTGCTCCAGTGCCAGGCCAATGGCGGCGTGGGCGATGAACAGCCCGACCACGAAGGCCAGCAAGCCGAGGGCGGTGAGGTTCAGGTGAAAGCTCTCAGTCAGGCGTTGCAGGCCACCGTCATCACTCGGTGTTTGCAGTTCGAGCCGCGCAGCGATGGCTGCGGGCAAGGGCGCCGAAGGCCCTGTCAGTAGAAGCCGCGACAGCTGTCCGGGTGCCTGCAGCAAGGCCTGCGCATGGCCGATATCGACCACGATCACCCCGGGCGCCAACTCCGGCTTGAGCACAAAGGGTGGCAGCCGCTGCCCTTCGCTGCTGACGGCCACGTCGCTAACGGTTTTGCCCAGTTGGCGCAAGGTGTCCGGCCCTACCCAGGCCTGCCCCGGCGTGCCGATAAAGGCTTGCAGGTCGAAATCGGCCACCCGCACACCGGCCACGGCGGTGGAAACTGGCAAGCTCAATGGCTCGACGCCAATCAGCCGGACAGTCACCGGCTGCTCGCCAGAAAACCGCAGCCGCCCCTCCAGTACCGGGGCAACCGGCCAGCCCAACTGGCGCAATTGCACATACAGCGCCTGCTCGAAGCGTTCGCCGTCACGCGGCACCAGTTGCGCCTGCATCGGTGCCGCTAGTACTGCACTGGCGCGGGCGTAGTCGCTGCGCGCCTGGCTGTTGAGTGCCTGGACGCCGGTCCATAACGCAGTGGCCAGCCACAACCCGGTAAAGATGCTAAGGCACTGCACGCGATGGCGCCGCCAATGGCTCAACAGCGCCTGCAGGGTCAGCAGCAATGGGCTCATAGGCCGTGCTCGGCGCGCACACGGCCCGCCTGCAGGTAGCAACTGTGCGCTAGCCGCGCCGCCAGGCGCTGGCTGTGGGTCACCATCAGGACACTGCTGCCGGCCTCGGCGACCAGTTGCAAAAACAGGCCTAACACCTCATCGCTGCTGGCTTCGTCAAGGCTGCCGGTCGGCTCGTCTGCCAACACCCAGGCGGGGCGACCGGCCAGGGCGCGGCCAATGGCGACCCGCTGTTGCTGGCCGCCAGATAGCTGTTCCGGGTAGCGCGTCAATAACGCAGCCAGCCCCAGGCGCTCTGCCAAATACGCCAGCCAGTGCGGGTCATGCCGGTTGGCAAGCTGGGCTTGAAACGCAAGGTTGGCCGCCACGTCCAGGCTGCTGATCAGGTTGTACTGCTGAAACACCAGGCCAATGCCGTCCCGGCGCCACCGCGCCAGTGCCGACTCCGAACGGCCATCGAGTGGTTCGTCATCAATCAGGATGCGCCCGCTGTCGGCCCGGTCCAGGCCGGCAATCAAATGCAACAAGGTGCTCTTGCCACTCCCCGACTCCCCCATCAGCGCCAGGCTGCTGCCGCGCGCCAGGCGCAGGTCGATGCCCTGCAGCACAGGCAGCGGGCCTTGGGGTGTGATGAATGACTTGTGCAGTTGCTCGACGACCAGCATCGGGGGACTGTCCTCTTTGCGCGTTGTATCCCATAGGCATAGCAGGTCACGGCTGTGCAAGGGTTACCAGGACGTCATGTTGATCACTACGTCGAGTGGGACCTTGATATTCGGCAACCCCTAATTGACTTCACTTAACAGCCCCCTGTGCCCAAAGCGCAGCGAGCACGGCTTTGCTCAGAAACATACAAGATCCGCATTTAGCGAAACTTCCTACAACTCTTTAGGAAGCCATTACGGCGACGAGGAATGGATTCCCCGTTACGGTCTTTGGGTGCACTTATGCCCCGCATTCTACAACGCGTCCGGCCCGATAAACCT
>NZ_JAPFCE010000045.1:0-42459 GCF_026240895.1 Pseudomonas sp. DCB_AW | reverse complement strand
GTTGGACAGACAAGGCGGTCGCGCGCCCATGCCACAGGTCTGACTGGCCCGAAACAGATGTGGGAGCGGGCTTGCCCCGCGAAGCGCCGCGCGGGCGGCGCTCGATCTCCCAGGCGCTAAAAATCCCCCGTCATGCACCAAGGCCCCCATCACACCCCCATCACGCCCCCTGCATCCCCGCCAAAAACTGCCGCACCATCAGCCCAGCATCCCGCCGACACGCCAATGCCACCGTACTCTCACACACCTCACCCAACGCCACGAACCTGACCGATGCCGGCGCAATATCGCGCATGCATGCCGGCAACAGCGCCACCCCAAACCCCGCCTGAATCAGCTGCAACTGCGTGGTCTTGCGTGAAACCACCTGGGCCGCCTGCGGAAAGAACCCTGCATTCATGCACAGCGAGGCCGACAAATAGCTCAACCCGCCGCGGTCCCGGTGAGGAATAGAAATGAAGCGCTCGCCACGCAGCTGCTCCAGTTGCACGACCGGCGCTTCAGCCAAGGGGTGCCCAGCGGCGACAGCCATTAATAGAGGCTCGCTGAACAGCTCATGCAGCACCACGCCTTCATGCTGGCGCAGCACCGGCAGCCGCAACAGGCCGATATCCAGCCGCCCAGCGGCGATATCCTCCAATTGCGCCTCCGAGGACTGCTGCGCAATCTCCAATGCAATCCCGGGGTTGCCTTGCAAGTACGTGCCCAAGCGAGCCAGCAATGGCCCGGTCAGCGGCACGGTGCTGGAGTGGTTCAGGCGCAGGCTGCCTTGCAAGCCGTCGCCCATGTCGCGGGTGATGCGCTCGGCCTGTGCCAGGTCCGCCAGCAAGCGGCGGGCACGCTGCAAAAAGGCGTCCCCGGCAAGCGTCAAGCGTGGCAGGCGTGCAGTGCGTTCGAACAACGGCGTGCCCAGGTGCTGCTCCAGCTCCTTGATCTGCCGGCTCAGCGCCGACTGGGCGATGTACAACCGCTCGGCGGCGGCGCTGAAACTGCCGCTCTCGGCAATTTCCACGAAGTAACGCAACTGGCGGATCGACGTCATGTCATGCCTTTTCGAGATGGGTAATGGCGCAAAGGCATATTAGTCGGCATGGCTCATGGCTGGCTAACCTTTGCGTGACTTCTCAGGAATACACGCCATGCTCACCCAATTGTCCTTTTCCGGCCTCGATTGGCTGCCCATCCTGCTCGGTGTCGGCCTGGCCTACATCGTTTTCGGCATTGCCGGTTTCGGCACTGCGCTGGTCGCGGCGCCGGTGCTGATCCACTTCATGCCGCTGTCACGGATCATCCCGCTGTTGGTGCTGCTGGACTTCGTGGCGGCCTTCGGCAACTTGCTGCCTTCGCGCCGGGATGTGGTACGCGGCGAGCTGCTGCGTCTGCTGCCCTTCATGGCGATAGGGTGCACCCTGGGGGTGGTGTTTCTGTTGCGGCTCAAGTCCGATCTGCTGCTGTTGCTGATGGGTTTGTTCGTCAGTGCCTATGCGTTCTATAACCTGGCGGTGAAGGTGCGCCCGGCGACCTTGTCCGGCTTCTGGGCGGTGCCCATGGGCACGGTAGGGGGCTTGTTCGGTGCGTTGTTCGGCAGCGGTGGTTTTCTTTATGCGCTATACCTCAGTGCTCGTCTGGAGGCGAAAGAGCAGGTGCGGGCTACCCAGAGTGCGTTGATCAGTTGCAGCACGGTGGTGCGCCTGTCGCTGTTCCTGATCGCCGGGGTCTACGCCGACAGCAGCCTGCTGTTGCTCGCTGCCTGCCTGTTGCCGGTGATGTTCGTCGGCTTGTGGGTAGGGCGCCGGCTGACCCTGAAATTGTCCCGCGAGGCCTTTGTGCGCCTGGTCACGTGGCTGGTGCTGGCCAGTGGCTTGGCCATGATCGGTCGCTACCTGAGCCTGTGAGCGGTAGAATTGCGGCATTACCGCAGTTCGCAGGTTTGCTTCCTTAATGAACACCCAGAGCATCATCGTCCCCAAGCTTTCCACCGTTCCGGCCAACGAGGCCCGCGCCCGGGCGATCGTACGCTGGCTGGTGCGCGAGAAAATCGTCGAAGAGCAACTCACCACCTGTGGCCGCACCGGAAATCGCATGGGCCATGCCTTGGCCGAAGGTGCGCGCAAGGTGGCCCTGCACCCCGAGAAACTGCCCTTCGGTGAGCAGGCCAGCGGCCTCGAGATCATGCTCAAGCGCTGCATCTATACCCCGACCGACGGTTTTCTCGAAGAAGCCGGCTGCCCGGAGTGCCGCCGTGAAGTCGGCGAGCCGCTGTTCGAGAGCCTCGAAGAGTGGATGCCAGGGGTCAGTGACAACTTCACCTGCCCGCTGTGTGGCTTCGAAGACGACATCAATGGCTTTCTTTACCTGCAGCCATGTGCCTTTTCCAACCTGGGGTTCATCTTCAACAACTGGGGCGAGGCCGGGTTCACCCAGGCCTTTCTCGACAGCTTCGCCGACTGGCTCGACCAGCCAGTGGCGGTCGTGCAGGTAAAACTGCCAGAACGCTGACCGAAGGCCCTTATTTTGCATTGAGCGGCGCGCCGTGGATGAGTATAATGGCGCGCTTCCATTTTTCCCGCCCGGGAGCCCCCGCGATGCTGCGTATCAGCCAAGAAGCCCTGACTTTCGACGATATCCTCCTTGTACCTGGCTATTCCGAGGTACTGCCCAATGAAGTCAGTCTCAAGACCCGTTTGACTCGTGGCATCGAGCTGAACATCCCTCTGGTTTCCGCCGCCATGGATACCGTGACCGAAGCGCGTCTGGCCATTGCCATGGCTCAGGAAGGCGGCATCGGCATCATCCACAAGAACATGACCATCGAACAGCAGGCCGGCGAAGTGCGCAAGGTCAAGAAGTTCGAGGCTGGCGTGGTCAAGGACCCGATCACCATCGAAGCAGACGCCACCGTGCGCGACCTGTTCGACCTGACCCGCCTGAACAACATTTCGGGAGTTCCGGTGCTGGAGAACGGTGACCTGGTCGGTATCGTCACCTCCCGTGACGTGCGCTTCGAAACCCGTCTGGATGCCAAGGTCCGCGATGTGATGACGCCCAAAGAGCGTCTGGTCACCGTGCGCGAAGGCGCCAACAAGAACGAAGTCCGCGAGCTGCTGCACAAGCACCGCCTGGAAAAAGTCCTGATCGTCGACGACAAGTTCAGCCTCAAGGGCATGATGACCGTCAAAGACATCGAAAAAGCCAAGGCCTACCCGCTGGCCAGCAAGGACGACCAAGGTCGCCTGCGCGTCGGCGCTGCCGTCGGTACCGGCAAGGACACCGGCGAGCGCGTTGCTGCCCTGGTTGCTGCTGGCGTTGACGTGGTGGTGGTGGACACCGCCCACGGTCACTCCAAAGGCGTGATCGACCGCGTACGCTGGGTCAAGGAAACCTACCCGCAAGTGCAGGTGATCGGCGGCAACATCGCCACCGGCGCTGCGGCCAAGGCCCTGGCTGAAGCTGGCGCAGACGCCGTCAAGGTCGGTATCGGCCCAGGCTCGATCTGCACCACCCGCATCGTCGCCGGTGTCGGCGTGCCGCAAATCAGCGCCATCGCCAACGTCGCCGCTGCGCTGGAAGGCACGGGCGTCCCGCTGATCGCCGACGGTGGCATCCGCTTCTCCGGTGACCTGTCCAAGGCCATCGTTGCCGGTGCTTCCTGCGTGATGATGGGTTCGATGTTCGCCGGTACCGAAGAGGCCCCGGGTGAAGTCGAGCTGTTCCAGGGCCGCTCCTACAAGGCCTACCGCGGCATGGGCTCGCTGGGTGCCATGGCACAGGCGCAGGGCTCGTCCGACCGTTACTTCCAGGACTCCTCGGCCGGCGCCGAGAAGCTGGTGCCGGAAGGCATCGAAGGCCGCGTACCGTACAAGGGTGCCTTGGCAGCCATCATCCACCAGCTGATGGGCGGCCTGCGTTCGTCCATGGGCTACACCGGCAGCGCAACCATCGAAGAGATGCGCACCAAGCCGGAATTCGTGCGCATCACCGGTGCCGGCATGGCCGAGTCCCACGTGCATGACGTGCAGATCACCAAAGAAGCCCCTAACTACCGCGTAGGCTGAGGCTTCCAGCACTATCAGCATGCGGGGCTGTCACGACAGCCCCGCGTCGTTTCCGATTTCCACTGACGAGATTGAGTCATGGCCCTCGACATTCACGCTCACCGCATCCTGATCCTCGATTTCGGTTCCCAGTACACCCAGCTGATCGCCCGCCGCGTGCGCGAGATCGGTGTCTACTGCGAACTGCATCCGTTCGACATGGACGATGAAGCGATCCGCGAATTCAACCCGCGCGGCATCATCCTCGCCGGCGGCCCCGAGTCGGTACACGAAGCCAACAGCCCGCGCGCGCCGCAGGCTGTGTTCGACCTGAACGTACCGCTGCTGGGCATCTGCTACGGCATGCAGACCATGGCCGAGCAACTGGGCGGCAAGGTGACCGGTTCCGACCTGCGCGAATTCGGCTACGCCCGCGTTGATGTAGTCGGCAAGAGCCGCCTGCTCGACGGCATCGAAGACCACGTAGACGCCGACGGCGTGCTGGGCCTGGACGTATGGATGAGCCACGGTGACAAGGTCACCCAGATGCCTGGCGACTTCCACGTGCTGGCCAGCACCCCGAGCTGCCCGATTGCCGGCATGTTCGACGACGCGCGCGGCTACTACGGCGTGCAGTTCCACCCGGAAGTGACCCACACCAAGCAGGGCGGTCGCATCCTCTCGCGCTTCGTCCAGGACATCTGCGGCTGCGAAGCCCTGTGGACCCCGTCCAACATCGTCGAAGACGCTATCGCCCAGGTGCGTGAGCAAGTTGGTTCGGCCAACGTCCTGCTGGGCTTGTCCGGCGGCGTGGACTCCTCCGTGGTTGCCGCGCTGCTGCACCGCGCCATCGGTGACCAGCTGACCTGCGTCTTCGTCGACAACGGCCTGCTGCGCCTGCACGAAGGCGACCAAGTGATGGCCATGTTCAAAGAGAACATGGGCGTCAAGGTGATCCGTGCCGACGCCGAGGCACAATTCCTGGGCAACCTGGAAGGCGAAGCGGACCCTGAGAAGAAGCGCAAGATCATCGGTCGCACCTTCATCGACATCTTCGATGCAGAAGCCAGCAAGCTGGACAACATCCAGTTCCTGGCCCAGGGCACCATCTACCCGGACGTGATCGAGTCGGCTGGCGCCAAGAGCGGCAAGGCCCACGTGATCAAGTCGCACCACAACGTCGGTGGCCTGCCAGAGGAAATGAACCTCAAGCTGGTCGAGCCGCTGCGCGAGCTGTTCAAGGACGAAGTCCGCAAGATCGGCCTGGAGCTGGGCCTGCCGTACGACATGGTCTACCGCCACCCGTTCCCAGGCCCGGGCCTGGGCGTGCGTATCCTTGGTGAAGTGAAGAAGGAATACGCCGACATCCTGCGTCGCGCTGACCATATCTTCATCGAAGAACTGCGCAAAGCCGACTGGTACCACAAGACCAGCCAGGCCTTCGTGGTGTTCCAGCCGGTCAAGTCGGTTGGCGTCGTTGGCGACGGCCGTCGTTACGCTTGGGTCGTGGCCCTGCGTGCCGTCGAGACCGTGGACTTCATGACCGCGCGTTGGGCACACCTGCCGTACGAGCTGCTGGAGACCGTCAGCGGCCGTATCATCAACGAAATCGAAGGCATCTCGCGCGTCACTTACGACGTGTCGAGCAAGCCGCCGGCCACTATCGAGTGGGAATGATTTCGCGCCTGGCCACGGCCGGCGTCCGATAGCAGGAAGCTACCAAAAGCCCGCATGATTGCGTAATGATGTTCACTTAAGAATGCCGGGGCCGCTCTGCGGCCCATCGCGGCACAAGGCCGCTCCCACACCGACCGCGTTATGCCCCTATTTACAGGGCATGCGCGAACATTGTGGGAGCGGCCTTGTGCCGCGATGGGCTGCAAAGCGGCCCCAATACAGGCGATGGATCACTTAAGTGAACAGCATTACGCATGATTGCGGGCTTTTGCGTTTTACCCAGCGCGTGTATCGACCCTGAGCTGCAAGATCTCATCTCCCGCTTCGTCCTGCTCGCCTGTCGACGTCCAGCCTAGGTGCCGATAGAACCCATACGAGCGCACGTCAGGGTCGCTGGAGCACGCCAGGAACAGCCGCTCGAACCCCAGCGCCCGCAGGTGGTCGACGACCTTCTGCAGCAAGCGCTTGCCGATCCCTTGGCCCTCAAAGGCAGGCAGCAGGGCAAGCACGGTCACCTCGCCACTGTCCTTGTCGGCGAAGCAGTAGCCCACTATCTGGCTGCCCTTGCAGGCCACGAAGCCTGGGCCGCTTCCATCGCGAATGCCGCTGCTCCAGGAATCGACGGTGATGCCTAGCGCGCGCAGGTCTTCTTCTGTGAACGCGTTTTCCCGGGTCAATGCTCGCAGGGTCATACACGCTGCGGCATCTTCAGGTACTGCGGGGCGAAAGGTTATGGCTGTCATAAATTCGGCCTCATGTTGAAAGCGCCATTGTGCGTATACGACGGTCTGCGAGTCTGTGAGCAAACGTAAGCTGCCGGACGCCATTGAACGTGAATACGATTGTTCACAGACGTTAAGGCTGCCTTTGCGCACACTACGCTTCCTCGGTTTTGCGCAAGGACAAACGCAATGGCACGCAAAGTTCCTCATGTAGTGGTGGTGGGCGGCGGTATCCTCGGCGCCTCCATCGCCTGGCACCTGGCCCGGCGGGGTGCTCCGGTCACCGTGCTTGAACGCGAGCGTGCCATTGCCCGGGGTGTCACCGGGCACTCGTATGGTTGGGTGGGCAACGGCAGCCGCCTCCCTTCCGAGCACCCGGCAAGCTTTGCCTTGGAGCAGCTTGCCCTGGCTCAATTTGCGCAGCTGACGCAAGCGCTCGGGCCGCTGCCGGTGGCAGCGCAAGGTGGCTTGATCTGGCTCGACAGCGAGCAGGAGACCTTGGCCATGCTTGCCGAGCAGCAGGCGGCAGGTGTGTCGATGATGGCGGTGGGGCGCGAGCGCATCCGCGAGCTGGAGCCCGGCCTGGTGCGGGCACCGGACATGGCAATCTGGGCGCCGGACGATTTTGCGGTCGAGCCTGATGCACTGGCTGAGCGCTTGTTGGCGGCAGCCCAGGGCGAAGGCGCTAAGGTGCTTGAGGCGTGCGAGGTACTGGCGCTGGAGGTGCAGGGCACGCGCATTACCGGTGTGCGTACCCACGCGGGCATCGTGCAGGCGGATGTCGTTGTACTGGCCAATGCCATGGGCGCCCAGAGCCTGACCCGGCAACTGGGGCAGGATCTGCCCATCCACGAAGCGCCTGCGGTGCTGCTGCGGTTCGATGCCGCACAGGTGCCGCTGCGCCATCTGCTGTACGGGCAGTCGCTGGAAGTGCGGCCCGCTCGAGGTGGTGGACTGCTGTCGGCAGCTGACTTCCCAGGTGAAGCGGGGATGGCCGAGCTCGGTCGTAGCAGTCTAGAAGCGGTTGCCAGTCTGTTTCAGCCCAGTTGCGAAATGTCGCTGCGATCAATCCGGGCAGTGTACCGGCCAAAAACCGACAGTGGCCTGCCACTGCGTACGTTCCTTGAGGGGTTCGAAGGGCTGTACGTCACGGTCGCTCACCCAGGCGTTATTCTGGCGCCGCTCATGGGCAGCGAGGCCTGCGAAGACATCCTCAAAGGGCAGATGCCATGACGAGGCGCACACCTGCCGAGCAGCTCCTGCCAGCAGGCTGGCGAGAGGCCCATGGCGTTGTGGCGATGGAGGTTCAGGCGCTTGGCGAGTCTGGGGCCAGTGTCTGGCGCCTGCGCCGCGAATGCGCCGAGGATCTGTTCCTCAAGTCCGAGCCCGTGGCGGCGCTGGCGGAGCTCCCGGGCGAGGTCAGCCGCCTGCGCTGGATGGCGGGGCAGGGCATGTCAGCGCCTCGGGTCATCGACGCCGCTACTGAACAGGGACGGCACTGGTTGTTGATGACTGCAGTGTCAGGTCAGAGCTTGGCTGAATCGACTAAGCGTGCGCCAGCGGCCACGGTTGCCCTGATGGCCGAGGCACTGCGCCAGCTGCACCAGCGACCGGTCGGGGAGTGCCCGTTCGATCATGCGCTGGCGGCGCGGGTGAGGTTGGCGCAAGCGCGCATTACGGCTGGCCTAGTCGATGAGGCAGACTTCGATGAAGAGCAGCTTGGGCGCACGGCCAGTGATGTGTTCGCCGACCTGTTGGCGGCGCGCCCGGCGAAGGAGGACCGGGTGGTGACCCATGGCGATGCCTGTCTACCGAACGTGATGGCTGAGGGTACACGCTTCAGCGGTTTCATCGACTGTGGCCGCCTGGGTGTGGCCGACCGTTGGCAGGACTTGGCGTTGGCAACCCGGGATATCGCCGCTGACCTGGGGGATGAGTGGGTGGCGCCCTTTCTGGCAAGCTATGGGATCGAAGCGGATCCTGCCCGGATCCGCTTTTATCGATTGCTGGACGAATTCTTTTGACGCTGCGCTCAGCTACCAGGCCCAGACCTCCCTGCGACAAGACTTCACTTAATCTTTCCCATTTGCAGGTGTATCGTATTCGCCCTTCATCGCCAGCCCTGCTGGCAGCTTGATTGCGCCGAACACGAGGTACCCGCACCGATGTCCTTCACCCGTCGACAAATGCTCAAGGGCCTCACCGGCCTGGTTGTGGTAGGCCTGGGCGCCGGAGGCGCAGCGCGGTACTGGCTGGGCAAGGTCGAGGACGAGAATGCCGGGCACGACTACGAGCTGATCGCCGCGCCCCTGGACGTGGAACTGGTGCCGGGCTTCAAGACCGAGGCTTGGGCCTTTGGCCCTTCGGCGCCAGGTACCGAGCTGCGGGTACGCCAGGGCACCTGGTTGCGGGTGCGGTTCATCAACCACTTGCCGGTCGAAACCACCATTCACTGGCATGGCATCCGCTTGCCGCTGGAAATGGACGGCGTGCCGTACGTGTCGCAGCTGCCGGTCAAGCCGGGCGAATACTTCGACTACAAGTTCCGCGTGCCGGATGCGGGCAGCTACTGGTATCACCCACATGTCAGCAGCTCGGAAGAGCTTGGTCGCGGACTGGTCGGCCCGCTGATCGTCGAGGAGCGCGAGCCTACCGGGTTCCTGCATGAGCGCACGCTGAGCCTGAAAAACTGGCACGTAGACGAGCAGGGCGCCTGGCTGCCGTTCAGCATCCCGCGTGAGGCCGCGCGTAACGGCACTGCCGGGCGGCTGATCACCATCAACGGCCAGCCCGACGCGGTCACCGAGCTGCCGGCCGGCCAGGTGGTGCGGGTGCGCCTGCTGAACCTGGACAACACCTGGACCTACCGCCTTAACCTCAAGGGCAACTGCGAGGCGAAGATCTACGCCCTCGACGGCAACCCGGTGACCCCGCGCCCGTTGGAAGACGAGTACTGGCTTGGCCCTGGCATGCGCATCTGCCTGGCCATCCGGATTCCCGAAGCGGGTGAGGAAATTTCCCTGCGCGACGGTTTCGTGCGCCTGGGTACCCTGCGTTCGGTGCCGAGCAACGACGCGCCGAGTGACTGGCCGCCAGCGCTGCCGGCCAACCCGATCGCCGAGCCGGACCTGGAGAATGCTGAAAAGCTCAACTTCAATTTCGAGTGGGCGGCCAAAGTTTCTGTCACCCCTGACCCGAACAAACCATCGAGCCTGTGGCAGATCAACGGCCAGGCCTGGGACATCACCGACAAGACATGCGCCGACCGGCCCATCGCCACGCTGCAGAAGGGCAAGAGCTACATCTTCGAGCTGAAGAACATGACCCAGTACCAGCACCCGATCCACCTGCATGGCATGAGTTTCAAGGTGATTGCCTCCAACCGCCACGACATCAAGGAACCGTGGTTCACCGATACCTACCTGCTGGGCAAGAACGAGCGGGCCCAGGTGGCACTTGTGGCCGATAACCCGGGCACCTGGATGTTCCACTGCCACGTCATCGACCACATGGAAACCGGCCTGATGGCCGCGATAGCGGTGGTCTGATGCGCCCACACATCATTGATCGCAGCCGCGATCAGGAATTCATGCGCATTGCTCTGGCCCTGGCGGCCGAGGGCGCGGCCATGGGCGAGGTGCCGGTAGGGGCGGTGCTGGTACAGCATGGCCAGGTAATCGGCCAGGGCTTCAACCGGCCCATTATCGACAGCGACCCGAGTGCGCATGCCGAGATGGTTGCCATTCGGGCTGCGGCCAAGTCGGCGAGCAACTATCGGCTGCCGGGCAGCACGCTGTATGTGACCCTGGAGCCTTGCAGCATGTGCGCGGGGTTGATCGTGCATTCGCGGGTGGCGCGGGTGGTGTACGGGGCGCTGGAGCCCAAGGCGGGTATCGTGCAGAGCCAGGGGCAGTTCTTCGGCCAGGGCTTCCTCAACCATCGGGTAATGGTAGAGGGCGGGGTGCTGGCGGAGGAGTGTGGGCAGATCCTCAGTGACTTCTTCAAGGCGCGAAGGGTAAAGAGGGGGGGATAGCAGGTGGCTAACGATACATAGGTTGTTATAGGTTGTTGGAATCTACACAAGTTAGCTTTCCAGCGATGTTTCCGCTCCTGTAGGCGTTCTTCTGCATTTTTAATCCACTGACGATCAGTTCCCCGTTTTCAATATTTCTAAGTTCTGAGAGAGGGATCTTGCTTGTATTAACTGCATCGTCAGTTACCTCGAGTATGAAGCGCCAGTCATTTTCTGGGCAATAGCTGTAGTCAGATTCTTTTACAGGTCTGTCGCTCCCCAGTTTGATGGTGTTCCCCTTTGATGCATTGCTTACCTTAAAAAAATAAACCTGATCATTGCCGCAGTTGTAACTGCCCCTGTAGGCAGCGTTTCTTCGATATTCTATGTTCAAAGATGTGCAGGCACTGTCGGTTGCGTTCTTGTAAAGATGAAGTTTGCCTACGGGCACGGTTGGGTGGCTGGCGTGTGACTCCGCCCTTTTCACTTCTGCTGCCTTGTAATCATCTTTGAGGGGCGATTGTGCCTGTGCGAACGCAGTCAGGCTGAGCAGCCCAAGAATAATAAGGGGCCTGGTCATGCTTGTCTCCAACACCGTTGTTGTGGAGAAGCATCTATAGAAGGGTGTCTGCTAGGCGGCAACTGGCATATTTACCAGTTGCGTAATCGTTAGGTTTTTGCTGTCACATCAGGCGATGTATAACGCTCCAAGAGACTTGAAACGTAAATCGCTTCGGGTGTGGTGCTGTGAACTCACGGATGAAGCCGGGAAGGGACTGAATGCCGATCATTCCTGCGAACAGCCCCGTACAGATTTACATCGGCGGCGACTGCTCTGCCGGTTTGTCCTTATTTACCCCAGGCACATGCAAATTGCCCTCGGCCATCTGGCCTTCGAGCTGCGGCTGGGTCACCCAGGTCAGGATGTCGTAGTAACGGCGGATGTTAGCCACGAAGTGCACCGGCTCGCCGCCGCGGGCGTAGCCGTACTTGGTCTTGCTGTACCACTGCTTCTGCGCCAGGCGCGGCAGCATTTTCTTCACGTCCAGCCACTTGTTCGGGTTGAGCTTCTCGCGCTTGGCCAGGGTGCGGGCGTCTTCCAGGTGGCCGCTGCCGACGTTATAGGCCGCAAGGGCGAACCAGGTGCGGTCGGGTTCCTGGATGCTGTCGTCGAGTTGCTCTTTGATCAGCATGAAGTACTTGGCACCACCTTGGATGCTCTGTTTCGGGTCCAGGCGATTGGACACGCCCATGGCCTGCGCCGTGCGCTGGGTGAGCATCATCAGGCCGCGCACGCCCGTCTTGGAGGTGACTTCCGGCTGCCACATCGATTCCTGGTAGCCGATGGCCGCCAGCAGGCGCCAGTCCACCTGTTCGACCTTGGCGTAGCTCTTGAAGTGCTTCTCGTACTTGGGCAGGCGCTGCTGCAGGTGCTGGGCGAAGGTATAGGCGCCGACGTAGCCGAGTACGTCGACATGGCCGTAATAGCGGTCTTTCAGGCGCTGCAGGGTGCCGTTCTTCTGGGCCTTGTCGAGAAACTCGTTGACCTCGTTGAGCAGGCTGTTGTCCTCGCCGGCCGCCACCGCCCAGCGCTGGTCGCGGGTGTCGCCCAGGTCGAAGGCGACCCGAACGTTGGGGAAGTACACCTGGTTCATCGCCAGTTCGTTGGAGTCGACCAGGGTCAGGTCGATCTGGCCTTCATCGACCATGCGCAGCAAGTCGACCACCTCGACGGCGTCGGATTCTTCGTATTCCAGGCCCGGATACTGCTTTTTCAGCTCGGCCAGCTGGTCGGCATGGCTGCTGCCCTTGAGCACCATGATCTTCTTGCCGACCAAGCCCTTGGCTTCGGTCGGGCGCGAGCGGCCGTTGCGGTAGATGACTTGAGGGGTGACTTCCAGGTACGGGTGGGAGAATTTCGCCTGGGTCTTGCGCCGTTCGCTGCTTACCAGGCCGGCGGCTGCCAGCACCGGGCCGGAGGGCTTGCCCAGCTCGTCGAACAGTTGATCGAGGTTATCGGCGGTCTCGATCTCCAGCTTTACGCCGAGATCATCGGCGAAATGCTTGACCAATTCGTATTCGAAGCCGGTTTCGCCGTTACGGTCCTGGAAATACGTCGCCGGGCTGTTGCGGGTGATTACGCGCAGCACACCATCCTCCTTCACGCGCTCGAGGGTGCTGGGTTTTTCAACACAGGCACCGAGCATCAGAAAGAGTCCGGTTGCGATGAGCCATCTGGCGCAGCGCTGGCGCAAAGCAGTGTGGGCGAACATAGCTTGCAGTATACGCAAAGGACAGGCGGCGCCATATCTCGACAACAGATAGCTTGTCTGGTAGCGGGTTCTGTGTTCAGGGGGTTTGCCGTTAGGGGTGTTTGCCGTTAGAGGTGTGCCGCCTGGCAGATCGAGCGCCGCCCGCGCGGCGCTTCGCGGGGCAAGCCCGCTCCCACATTTGTTTCGGGCCAATCAATCCTGAACTATTAGCGCGCGGCCCCTTGTTTGTCCCTTTCAATATCGTGTCGTACACCAAGGGGTACGCGCGCCAATGGCACAGGCATGATTGGCCCGAAACAAATGTGGGAGCGGGCTTGCCCCGCGAAGCGCCGCGCGGGCGGCGCTCGATCTCACTGGCCATAAACCTCTTGAGGCGAGCACCCGAAATATTGACCCGCAAGTCCGGTTCCACCGCCCGACAGGCGCGGCGTAGAGCAGGTGCCGAAAGCCGCGGAATTAGGCTAGAATGCACGGCCTCTAAGCACACCCCTTCCTGAGGCTGTCCCGACGATGTTGATCCTGCGCGGCGCTCCTGCCCTTTCTGCCTTTCGCCACGGTAAATTACTCGAGCAACTGAGCCAGAAAGTCCCCGCTGTTACTGGTTTGTATGCCGAATTCGCCCACTTCGCCGATGTCGACGGCGAGCTGACCGCCGACCAGCAGCAGGTGCTGGGCCGTCTGCTCAAGTACGGCCCGAGCGTGCCGGTACAGGAGCCGACCGGCCGCCTGTTCCTGGTCGTGCCGCGCCTGGGCACCATCTCGCCCTGGGCCAGCAAGGCCAGCGACATCGCCCACAACTGCGGCCTACAGTCGATCCAGCGCCTTGAGCGCGGCATCGCCTACTACGTCGCCGGCAACCTGAGCGAAGCCGATGCACAGGCCGTCGCCGCCGAACTGCACGACCGCATGACCCAGCGCGTGCTGGCCCAGCTGGAGCAGGCATCCGACCTGTTCAGCCACGCCCAGCCCAAGCCGATGACCTCGGTCGACATCCTCGCCGGTGGCCGCGACGCCCTGGCCAAGGCCAACGTCGACCTGGGCCTGGCCCTGGCTGAAGACGAGATCGACTACCTGGTCGCCGCTTTCCAGAACCTTGCGCGCAACCCGAACGACATCGAACTGATGATGTTCGCCCAGGCCAACTCCGAGCACTGCCGCCACAAGATCTTCAACGCCAGTTGGGACATCGACGGCCAGGCTCAGGAAAAGAGCCTGTTCGGCATGATCAAGAACACCTACCAGATGCACAGCGAAGGCGTGCTGTCTGCGTACAAGGACAACGCCTCGGTGATCGTCGGCAACGTTGCCGGCCGTTTCTTCCCGAACCCTGATACCCGCCAGTACGGCGCGGTGCAGGAGCCGGTGCACATCCTGATGAAGGTCGAGACGCACAACCACCCGACCGCCATCGCGCCGTTCTCCGGTGCTTCCACCGGCTCCGGCGGCGAAATCCGCGACGAAGGCGCCACCGGCCGTGGCGCCAAGCCCAAGGCTGGCCTGACCGGCTTTACCGTGTCCAACCTGCGCATTCCAGGCTTCGAACAGCCATGGGAGCAGGCGTACGGCAAGCCTGAGCGCATCGTCGACGCCCTCGACATCATGGTCGAAGGCCCGCTGGGTGGCGCCGCATTCAACAACGAATTCGGTCGCCCGGCCCTGACCGGCTACTTCCGTACCTTCGAGCAGGCGATCAACACCCCGCACGGCGAAGAAGTGCGCGGCTACCACAAGCCGATCATGCTCGCCGGCGGCATGGGCAACATCCGTGAAGACCACGTGCAGAAGGGCGAGATCACCGTCGGCGCCAAGCTGATCGTGCTCGGCGGCCCGGCCATGCTGATCGGCCTGGGTGGCGGTGCGGCTTCGTCGGTCGCCACCGGTGCCAGCTCTGCCGACCTGGACTTCGCTTCGGTACAGCGCGAAAACCCGGAAATGGAGCGCCGTTGCCAAGAGGTCATCGACCGCTGCTGGCAGCTGGGCGACAAAAACCCGATCGCCTTCATCCACGACGTTGGCGCCGGCGGTATCTCCAACGCCTTCCCTGAGCTGGTCAACGACGGTGGCCGCGGTGGCCGCTTCGAACTGCGCAACGTGCCCAACGACGAGCCGGGCATGGCCCCGCACGAAATCTGGAGCAACGAATCGCAGGAACGTTACGTGCTGGCCGTCAGCGCTGTCGACTTCGACCGCTTCCAGGCCATCTGTGAACGTGAGCGCTGCCCGTTCGCCGTTGTGGGTGAGGCGACTGAAGAGCCGCACCTGACCGTGACCGACAGCCACTTCGCCAACACCCCGGTGGACATGCCGCTGGACGTGCTGCTGGGCAAGCCGCCGCGCATGCACCGTTCGGTCACCCGTGAAGCCGAACTTGGCGATGAGTTCGACCCAAGCACCCTGTCGCTGGCCGATTCGGTCGAGCGCGTGCTGCACCACCCTGCGGTGGCCAGCAAGAGCTTCCTGATCACCATCGGCGACCGCACCATCACTGGCCTGGTGGCCCGTGACCAAATGGTCGGCCCATGGCAGGTGCCGGTGGCCGACTGCGCCGTTACCGCCACCAGCTTCGACGTCTACACCGGTGAAGCCATGGCCATGGGTGAGCGCACCCCGCTGGCCCTGCTCGACGCCCCGGCGTCTGGCCGCATGGCCATCGGCGAAACCCTGACCAACCTCGCCGCCTCGCGGATCGAGAAGCTGTCCGACATCAAACTGTCGGCCAACTGGATGTCCGCCGCCGGCCACCCGGGTGAAGACGCGCGCCTGTACGACACCGTCAAGGCTGTCGGCATGGAGCTGTGCCCTGAGCTGGGTATCACCATTCCGGTCGGCAAAGACTCGATGTCGATGAAGACCAAGTGGAGCGAAGAGGGCGTCGAGAAGAGCGTGACCTCGCCGATGTCGCTGATCATCACCGGCTTCGCCCCGGTCACCGACATCCGCAAGACCCTGACCCCGCAACTGCGCATGGACAAGGGCGAAACCGACCTGATCCTGATCGACCTGGGCCGCGGCAAGAACCGCATGGGCGCCTCGATCCTGGCGCAGACCCACGGCAAGTTGGCCAATGCCGCACCGGACGTCGACGATGCCGAAGACCTCAAGGCCTTCTTCGCCGTGATCCAGGGCCTCAACGCCGACGGCCACCTGCTGGCCTACCACGACCGTTCCGATGGTGGCCTGATGACCACCGTGCTGGAAATGGCCTTCGCCGGCCACTGCGGCTTCGACCTAGAGCTGGACACCCTGACCAGCAAAGCGGAAAAAGTCGCCGCCATCCTCTTCAACGAAGAGCTGGGTGCGGTCATCCAGGTTCGCCAGGATGCCACCCCAGACGTACTGGCCCAGTTCAGCGCCGCTGGCTTGGGTGAAGACTGCGTCGCGGTGATCGGCCGGCCGACCAACAACAGCGAAGTGGTCGTGCGCCTGAACAGTGAAGAACTGTTCAAGGGCGACCGTCGCCTGCTGCAACGCCAGTGGGCCGAGACCAGCTACCAGGTTCAGCGCCTGCGTGACAACGCCGAATGCGCCGACCAGGAATTCGACGCGCTGCTCGAAGAAGACAACCCGGGCCTGTCGGTCAAGCTGGGCTACGACGTCAACGACGACATCGCTGCCCCGTACATCAAGAAAGGCGTGCGCCCGCAAGTGGCGATCTTGCGTGAGCAGGGCGTCAACGGCCAGGTCGAGATGGCTGCTGCCTTCGACCGCGCCGGCTTCGCCGCCATTGACGTGCACATGAGCGACATCCTCGCTGGCCGTGTCGACTTCGAAGCCTTCAAAGGCCTCGTTGCATGCGGCGGCTTCTCGTACGGTGACGTGCTGGGTGCCGGTGAGGGCTGGGCCAAGTCGGCGCTGTTCAACGCCCGTGCCCGCGATGCCTTCCAGGCCTTCTTCGAGCGCACCGACAGCTTCGCCCTGGGCGTGTGCAACGGTTGCCAGATGATGTCCAACCTGCACGAGCTGATCCCGGGCACCGAGTTCTGGCCGCACTTCGTGCGTAACCGTTCCGAGCAGTTCGAAGCCCGTGTGGCCATGGTCGAGGTGCAGAAGTCCAACTCGATCTTCCTGCAGGGCATGGCCGGTTCGCGCATGCCGATCGCCATCGCCCACGGCGAAGGCCATGCCGAGTTCGCCAACGAAGCGGCACTGCTGGAAGCCGACGTGTCCGGTTGCGTGGCCCTGCGCTACGTCGACAACCACGGCAAGGTCACCGAAACCTACCCGGCCAACCCGAACGGCTCGCCGCGTGGTATTACCGGCCTCACCAGCCGTGACGGCCGCGTGACCATCATGATGCCGCACCCGGAGCGTATGTTCCGCGCTGTGCAGAACTCCTGGCGCCCGGATGAGTGGCAGGAAGATGCTGCGCTGATGCGTATGTTCCGCAACGCGCGCGTCTGGGTGAACTAAGGCGTGTACAAGCTCGCCTTCTTCGTCCCGGCCAGCCATGTCGAGGTGGTCAAGGCTGCCGTATTCGCCGCCGGTGGCGGGCGAATCGGTGACTATGACCACTGCGCCTGGCAAACCCTGGGCCAGGGCCAGTTTCGCCCGTTGGACGGCAGCCAGCCGTTTCTCGGGCAAACCGGCCAGGTCGAGGTGGTCGAGGAATGGAAGGTAGAGCTGGTGGTGGCTGACGACCTGATCGCTCAGGTCGTTGCCGCGCTCAAGCAGAGCCACCCGTACGAGACGCCAGCCTATGAAGTCTGGCCACTGGCCGACTTCTAGAGCGCATCAAGGCTTTTCGCGGGCAAGCCCGCTCCCACAGGGATATCACCGGTACTGAAGCTTGTGATATCCCTGTGGGAGCGGGCTTGCCCGCGAAGAGGCCCTACAATCCCGCCACAACTTCATTGCCAGGCTCAGGCCGTTTCAACCCGCTACACGCCAACAACCCCACCTCGAACAGCACCCACATCGGCACCGCCAGCATCGTCTGCGAAAACACGTCCGGCGGCGTCAGAATCATCCCCACCACAAAGCACCCGACGATCACGTAGGGCCGGCTACGGCGCAGTGTCGCCACATCCGCCAACCCCACCCAGACCACGATGAACGTCGCCACCGGGATCTCGAACGCCAGCCCGAATGCCAGGAACAGCGCCATGATGAAGTCCAGGTACTGGCTGATGTCGGTCATCATCGCCACCCCATCGGGCGTGACGCTGGCGAAAAAGCCGAACATCATCGGGAACACCAGAAAGAACGCGAACGCCATGCCGGCATAGAACAGCAGAATGCTCGACACCAGCAGCGGCAGGGCAATGCGCCGTTCCCGGCGGTACAGCCCCGGCGCCAGAAACCCCCAGGCCTGGTGCAACAACAGCGGCATGGCGACGAACAGCGCGCACATCGCGGTCAGCTTGAAGGGGGTCAGAAACGGTGAGGTGACACTGGTCGCGATCATGCTGGCGCCCTCTGGCAGGAAGCGGCGCAGTGGCTCCGAGATCAGTGTGTAGAGGGTCTGGGCGAAGGGGAACAGGCCGGCGAACACCAACGCGACCAGCCCCAGGCAACGCACCAGGCGCTTGCGCAGTTCGCGCAGGTGCTCGGTCAGCGGCATGCCTGCCGCAGGGTCCATGGCAAGGCTCATGAGGCATTCTCCCTGGGTGCAGCGACGGTTGCCGGGTCATTGGCCGGTGGTGCGGCAAGGCTGATGCCCTGGCGCATTTCCTGTTCCAGGCGCTGCAGGGGCGCGCTGTCGAAGTTGGGCAACTCGATCTCGCGCTCCATCTGTGCGCGCAGGCCCTGCATGGCCCTGCGCGCCTGCCCCAGGCCGCGCCCAAGCGTGCGTGCCGCAACCGGCAGCCGCTCGGGGCCCAGCACCAGCAGTGCGACGATGCCGACCAGCAGCAATTCGCTGAAGCCTACCTCGAACATCAGGCCTGACGGTCCGCTTGCGGCTGGGGCGTTGCCTGGCCGGTCAACGGCGCCTGTTGCTGCACCTGTGCGGTGCCGGGCGGGGTGACGTCGTTGTCACCGCCCATGGACTTGCGAAACCCCTGGATCGCCTCGCCAACATCGCTGCCCAGGCCCTTGAGGCGCTTGGTGCCAAACAGCAGGAATACGATCATCAGTACGATCACCAGTTGCCAGATTCCAATGCCACCCATTGCGACTACTCCTGTAAGGCCATGAAAAGGAAGGGTAATCCTGCCTCGTGCAGATGACGTGAACATGACGGAACGCACCCTTGCCATCTACCTGCAACAACCGGCGTGTTGACTGGCGCTTTTACTGGCCATGAGAGGCGGGTGCAGATGGGTGGTAAACGACAGCACGGCGCGGCCCTGCTGATGGTGATGCTGGTGTTGGCGATGCTCGCCGCCGGTATGGCCTGGCTGGTGGAAGATGGCCGGCGCCAGGTTGATGAAGTGCGCTTGTTGCACCAGCGGGTGCAGGTCAGGGCCATGGAACAGGCCGGCTTGGCCTATGCTGAGCAGGCGCTGCGCGACCCGGCCTGGCGGCTGAGCCCGTTGTTCTGGCAGGCCTTGCGCGGGCAACCGCTGAACTACGATTTTGGCGCAGGCCAGGCGCAACTGCGGGTGCGCGACCAGCACACGTGCTTCAACGTCAACGCATTGCTCGGTGCCGACGGTGAGCGCGCCGAGCGCCAGTTGCGCCGCTTGCTGGGCGACGACATGGCGGCAGAACGCTTGGTCGATGCCTTGGCCGATTGGCTCGACAATGACAGCGATACGCGCCTGCAAGGGGCCGAAAGTGCCCAGTACCTGCGCCAGCAACCCGCGCGCCTGGCGGCCAACCAACCGATGCTCGACACCAGCGAGCTGAACCTGCTGCTGGAGCCAGATGCCACGCGCCAGGGTCGCTACCCGATGCTGTGCGCTTTGCCGCAGACGACCGGCTGGCGTTTGAACGCCAATGCCTTGGGCCTGGAGCATCTGCCCATGCTCGAAGCGTTGTACGAGGGGCGCTACCCACGCGCGCTGCTCAGCCGCATCATCAGTGGCCGGCCGGCGTCGGGGTATGTGGATGCCGCTGCGCTGCGCAAGGCGTTGGGGGCGGTGGATGACGAGACGTTCGAACGGTTGAGCGAAGGGTTGCTGCTCAACAGTGGGCATTTTCTGTTGCAGCTGTCGTTCGAGGAAGAGGGGCGGGTGATGCGCAGCGCGTTTCAGGTCGAGGCGCTAGGGGTGGTGCAGTGGCATGCGCGGGTGCCGGCGCAGCAGGTGCGGGTGCGTAGTCGGGAGCCGATGATTTGGTAAGCGGAACATCCTTGAGAAGACGGTTTAAAATCTTATAACTCACCTCTGGCAATCCTCATTGCAATCCTCGAAGCTCCCAGGGGGTCAGGCGTGCTGGCTAAGTCAATTGTCACCACAGAGCGTGGGCCCGCCCCTATAGCAAAAGTTTGACTTCCCGCAAAAGCATGGAGGCCGATACCAGCGAGCACTGTTAGGCTCGCAACAGTTACTGGGGGCCACTCGGCGATAACGTTAATGCCCCAATGATAAGTGGCGTGCACATTTATAATTTTGCGGTCAACAGTCTCTGTCATATGTCTGAAACCAGAGATGCGGTTTGCTAAGGTTTCATATAAGTTCGGGTGCACCCTATTTATTACCGTTTCAGAGATTGGAGGCGTGGGGCCGGCACCATCGATATCGTCTAGTAAAGGCCTTACAGTTGGTGATGCTCCAGACGCGGGGTAAATATTTTGCAGAAACCAGTTCCCTGCACGACGCATCAAGTGCCAGAATCGTCCGTTGGGATCCAGCCTATTGACAGGGTCATTTTGGCAGTATGCATAGCTATTAACGCCGCCTTTACCGAAAGGTGATAACGAGTCAGATTGGCCGAACCGCATCACCCTTGGATTGAACCAACGATGACCATGGCCCAGTGGGTAACATCCCGAGATTGCATTAAATCGTTGCCCGGTAAAGCCTAGTGGTGTGTTGAAACTGGCTAGGGCAGGAAAACCGTAAACAGTGAAGCGCTGTTGATGAGGCCCGTCGGTGGTCCCCAGCACAGTCATGAGTTGATCAACCCTGTAAAGCGAGGTGCTAGCGCCTGGCGTGCACTGCGCCACGACGCCTGCCTCACTGGCAAAGTAGCGCGTTGTGCAGGGGCCTGTCTCGGTCGAGAGTGCGCCGTTCTGATAAAACAGTTTATGAGTACGTGACAGAGGGCCATGAGACTGCATGATGAACCTGCCATGAAGTATGGGATGTCCGAAGATTCGGGCATTTCCCTCTCTCGGTCTACTGACAGAATTACCAGGTATTGGGGTCCAGACGCTTTTTGGTCTACGCAGGTAACTCGAAACGGAATAAGCATGCACCGAGTTACCTGCCTGGCTCAACTGAGTCTACGAAAAGCCTTTCGATCAGACCGTCCCGATCTCCCCGCCATCATCACGCTGAATCACCACCGTCGAAGCCCGCGGCCTTACCGTAGCCCCAGCCGGGGTCGCATCGGTCGCCTTATCGGTATACGGCCAATTCTCCGGGTGCTGGATGTTGACGAACATCGACTTGTTGTCCGGGCTGAAGGCAATCCCCGTCACTTCGCAACCGTTCGGCCCGACAAAGAAGCGCCGCAAGTCCACCTGGTTCTGCGCGTTGACCGGCACTTGCTTGCCCGTGGCATCTACCAGGTCAGTGGGGATTACCGCCAGCAACTGGTCATTGGTGTAGTCGGTCAGCGTGGTTTCACCGTTGTCGGTCTCGAACCACAACACGCCACGGCTATCGAAGCTCATGCCGTCAGGGCTGGCGAACTGGTTCAGTTCGGTCAGGCCAGAGCGGTTGATGTCGGCGGTACCGGCGGCATTGGCGCCAAACACGAAGATGTCCCAGGTGAAGCTCAACTGGTCGTCGCTGTCGTGCCAGCGAATGATGTGGCCGTGGCGGTTCGGGCCACGCGGGTTGGCCGCGTCGACTTTCTCTGGCGTACGCGCGCTGTTGTTGGTCAGGGTCAGGTAGACATCGCCATTGAGCGGGTTGACCGTGGTCCATTCTGGGCGGTCCATCGGGGTCGCGCCCACGGCATCGCCAGCACCCCGGGTGTTGAGGATGATGCCCGGCAGGTCACCGTACAGCGCGCCAAGGGTGCTGCCGGCGGTGGTGGGGGTGGCGACGTCGAGCAACAGCCACACGCCGGTGCCGTCGGCATTGAAGCGGGCCACATAGAGCTTGCCTTGGTCCATGTACTTGGCACCGGTGGCCAGGCGGTCGGCCGGGCTGGCGTCAGCGGCGTCCCACACGGCCGTGGAGACGAACTTGTACAGGTACTCGTTGTTCGAGTCGTCGCCCATGTACCAGACCAGCGGCCTGCCGGCCACCGGCAGGCCTGGGCAGCACCCTTCGTGGCGGAAGCGGCCCAGCGCGGTGCGCTTGGTGGCCAGGGTGGCGTTGTTGTACGGGTCGATCTCGACGATGTAGCCATAGGTGCTGGCTTCGTTGCGGTAGTCGTCGGTGGCGCTCGCGCCTTTGACCGTTACGTCGAAACGGGCGAATTCGTCATTCACCTCGGTGCTGTCACCGGCGGCGCTTTCCCATTTGTACTGGCCGCTGGAGGTGCCTACGCCGATACGGCGCTGGTCTTCAGGGCGGGTGCCTTTGTTGACGAAGATGCCCGGCCAGTTCTCTTCGCAGGTCAGGTAGGTGCCCCACGGGGTGTAGCCGTTGCCGCAGTTGTTGTTGGTGCCGCGGCAGTGGGTGCCGCCGGTGGAGTACTTGGTCTTGACGTGGTCGGTGCCGCGCAGCGGGCCGGTGATCTCCATGCGCGAGGCGGTGGTGAAGCGGCGGTTCAGCGGGTCGTTGTCGACCACCTGCCAGCGCCCGCTGACTTTCTGCAGGCGTACCACGCCGGC
The DNA here is from genome assembly GCF_026240895.1 of Pseudomonas sp. DCB_AW. Taxonomy (NCBI): domain Bacteria; kingdom Pseudomonadati; phylum Pseudomonadota; class Gammaproteobacteria; order Pseudomonadales; family Pseudomonadaceae; genus Pseudomonas; species Pseudomonas sp. DCB_AW. The sequence goes on along the minus strand of NZ_JAPFCE010000045.1, from coordinate 19,906 downwards.
GCCGTGGGCGTTGATCTCTTTGCGGATTTCTTCGGCCGGGCGCTTGCCGTTGACGTCAGTGGTCGGGCCGGCGGGGTGCAGGGCTGCCGCGTCGATGTATTCGAAGTTGATGGCCAGCAAGCCGTCTTCGGAGCTGCCATTGATCGGGAAGAAGTGCATGCCGTCATGGTGCATGCCCATGGCATTGGCCTGGTCGGTCGAGGTGTTGCTGCCATCGGACTTCCACGGGTTGCCATTGCTGTTCAGCGGTGTGCCCCACGGCGCCAGCACATAGGCGCTGTAGCCTGCCGCGACGACACAGGCATCGGTGCGCGAGCCTGGGATGGACTGGAAGCCCAGTGCCAGTTTCGGGACTTCCGGTTCGGTTACCGGTGGCTCGGTCACCGGTGGTTCGGTGACAGGATCATCGTGATCGGAACCGCCATCACCGTCGAAGCAGCCTGTCAGGCCGGTCCCGGCGATCATGGCGATGGCGGCGCCCAGGCTGCCGCGCATGATGCTGCGGCGGCTCAGGTAGGCGTCCATGACGCTGGCCATCGGCAGATTGCCGCTGTGGTTCCGGTCCAGGTTGTCGCCGGTATCTCGACTCATCAGGGTGTCCTTATGTTGGCTGAGTTAGAGGAAACCGCGACTTTAGAGCGCAAGTATGATGATTCCTTGGCAGAAATATGAACGCGCGCTTAAAACTACTCGTTCTTACGTTTGGCCCTGACAGATCAATTCGGAATTGCTGTCTGATTTCTGCCATCAAACTGTCATGCGAACGCCGCAACATCCGGAGCCCAACGTGAACTTGGTTAAGGATGGCGGGCTCGATGGTAAGCAGTGTGAACAGGCGCGAAGTGATCAGCTGGATGGGCGTCGGTGCCTTGGCACCCTTGCTCGGCGCCTGTTCCGCCTTGCCAGGCCAACGTGGTGGCAATGCCAACCTGGATTTGCTGTATGTCGCCGACACCCTCGATGCCCGCCAGCCCGGGTTGGCCGTTGTCCCGGCAACGCGCCTGGGGCCGGTCAGCCACCTGGGGCGTGCGCCGTGGATGACCGGTGCCAGTGCCAGCATCGCCTTCCCGCACTTGGCCCCCTTGCTGGATGCCAGCCAGGCCGCGCACGCCAACCTCGGTGGTTACGCCGTGCTGGCCGCATTGCTGGAGCAGTTGCGTGGCGAGGCCGGGGCCGGCAACAGCCTGACCCTGGAAAACGGCCAAGGCTGGAACGGCAGCGGCCTGGCCTACCTGACCCAGGGTGAAAGCGGCGTGCAGGGCAGCCAATTGCTGGGCAGCGACGCTCGCGTCAGCAGTGACGAGCGTGTGCTCTGGCCGCAGCGCAGCACGGCGCTGTACCGCCAGGCCGCTGCCATTACGTTGGGCGCGGGGCTGGCCGACGAACAACGCGAAACCCTGGGGCTTGAAGCACTGCAGCTGTTTGAGCGCGGCGGTGCGCGCATTGCCGTGGTCGGCGTGACCGACCCTTACGCCCAGGACCAGAAAGCCTCCCTCAAACAGTGGTACCAGTCTTTGCTGCCGGTGTTCGAGCAGGCCCGGCGCGAAGCCGACCTGGTCGTGGCCATGGCCGATGTCGGCACCGGGCCTGGGCTGTGGCTGGCTGAACGGCTGCCGGCAATCGACGTGTTGCTCTGTGCGCGTGGCCAGGACCTGTGGCCGACGCCCGTGCAGGCCACCCAGGCCAACGGCCGCCGCGTACCGGTGCTGTTTGCCGGGTGCCGGGGCAGCGGGGCGTTTCGCCTGCGTTGCCAACAGGTGGCCGGGCAATGGCAGTTCGAGGGGCGTTTCTTCCCAGCGTTCGAACAGCAGCTTTCCCCGGCTGCGCAGGTACGCGCCGGGCAATTTCAGGCACAACTGAACCAACAGCGCGCCGGCCACGCGGCGTGGCTCGATCAACCGCTGGCCAAGGCACCCCAGGCCTTGTGGCGGCGTGACACCCGCGGCGGCAGCTGGGACCGCCTGCTGCACCAGGCCCTGGCCGATGACAACAATTTGCCTGTGCTGCTGCCGGGCCTGCGTTATGACTGCCCATTGGCCTCAGGTGCAGCGATCACCCGCGAGCACCTGATCAGCCTGACCGGCGGCTACCCGGCCCCGGTGGTCGAGGCCCCGGCCAGGCAGGTGGAGCAAGTGCTGGAAAATGCCGCGGAACAGTTGTTCGGCGACCCGCTGCTGCTGGACAACAGCCAAGACCTGCCGCGCTGGCAAGGCCAGGCCTGGGGTGTCAGCTACAGCCCGCAAGGCAAGCGCATCACCGGCCTGGAACCGGTCCAGGGGCTGTGCCGCACCTTTGGGCTGCAGTTCGCGTCGCAGGCCGGCGAGCCACTTTGGCAGCGGGTAGAAGCCTGGCTGACGCGGCAAGGCGCCGACTGGCAACTGGCGCCGCTGCAGGTGCCCGAGGTGCGCTATGTGCAGGGGCACCCGGGCTGGCATCCACGGCAGTTGGCTTCGTGAGCCTTGGCGCGCGGCTGCTCACCGGTGGCTGCCTGACGTTGGCCGGTTGGCTGGCGGCGCAGTGCGTGCTGCAACTGGGCCGCCAGCCACAACCGGCCAGCCCCGCCCAGGCAGCTGCAGCCCAGTTGCCTGGGTTGATGGTCGGCCATTGGCAGGCGCCGGTCGATGACGGCGCGATCGTCATCACCCGTTTGCCACTGCACTACCTGGGTGGCCTCAAGGCCCAGCCGTTGTCGGCCAGCGTGGTGGTGCTGCGCTACGGCCAGCAGGTGCGCACACTGGCCCGCGGCCAGCGCCTGGCGCCAGGGATCGTGCTGCAGGACATCGACACCGATGGCCTGATTTTCAACAACCAGGGGCGGCGCGAACGCCTGCCCTGGCCGCCACGCCCCGCCGTGACCGGCTTCAAGCGGCAAGGATGAACGATGCCTGTTAAATACTGCGTGGCGGCTGCGCTGAGCCTGGCCCTGGCCGTGGCCTTACCCCAGGTCAGTGCCGAGGAGCCGGTGTTCGATGACAACGGCACGCCGATGTACGAAGTGAACTTCGTCGACACCGAACTGGGCGAGTTCATCGACAGCGTGTCGCGCATCACCGGCACCACGTTCATCGTCGACCCCCGGGTAAAGGGCAAGGTCACCGTGCGCACCGTTGACCTGCACGACGCCGATGCCATCTATGACATCTTCCTGGCGCAGCTGCGCGCCCAGGGTTACGCCACCGTCGACCTGCCCAATGGCAGCGTGAAGATCGTCCCCGACCAGGCGGCGCGCCTGGAGCCGGTGCCGGTGGAGCCTGCCGGGCAGCAGGGCGCGGGCAGCGACAGCGTGGCCACGCGGGTATTCGATTTACGCAACGCTGCCACCGAGCAAGTGGTTGGCATCCTCAAACCCCTGGTCGACCCACGGGTAGGGGTGATCACCCCTTACCCGGCCGCGCACCAGTTGGTGGTTACCGACTGGCGCAGCAACCTCGAACGCATCGCCAGCCTGCTGCGCCAGCTCGACCGCCCCAGCGAAGCAGTGGGCAGCGCCAGCACCCAAGTCATGTACCTGCGCCACGCCAATGCCAGTGAAGTGGTGAAGGTATTGCGCGGGCTCAGCCAGGAAGGCATGGCACCGGCGCAAAGCACAGGCGAAGGGGAGAGCAAAGAGCCGCCGGTGACGGCCGCTGCCAGTAGCTCGGGCATCCGCCTGGAGTACGAAGAGGGCACCAATGCCGTGGTCATGGTCGGCCCCGACAGCGAACTGGCCGCCTACCGCGCCATCGTCGAGCAACTGGATATCCGCCGCGCCCAGGTGGTGGTCGAGGCCATCATCGCCGAGGTGTCCGACAGCAGTGCGCAAGAGCTGGGCGTGCAGTGGTTGTTCGCTGACGAGAAGTTCGGTGCCGGTATCGTCAACTTCGGCAGCAACGGGGTGAACATCGCCAACATTGCGGGGGCTGCGGCCAGCGAAGACAGTGAGGCACTGGGCAAACTGCTGTCGGCCACCACCGGTGCCACGGCGGGCATCGGCCATTTTGGGGGCGGTTTCAACTTCGCCATGCTGGTCAATGCGCTCAAGGGCAAGAGCGGTTTCAACCTGCTCTCCACCCCGACCCTGCTGACCCTGGACAATGCCGAGGCGTCGATCCTGGTCGGCCAGGAAGTGCCCTTCGTCACCGGCTCCGTGACACAAAACAACGCCAACCCCTACCAAACCATCGAGCGCAAGGAAGTCGGGGTCAAGCTGCGGATCAAGCCGCAGATCAACGTCGACAACAGCGTGCGGCTGGACATCGTTCAGGAGGTCTCGTCGATTGCCGATTCCAGCGCCGCCAGCGATGTGATCACCAACAAGCGCGAGATCAAGACCAAGGTCATGGTCGAAGACAACGGCCTGGTGATTCTGGGCGGGCTGATCAGCGACGAGTTGAGCACCAGCAACCAGCGGGTGCCGCTGCTCGGGGACATTCCTTACCTGGGTCGGCTGTTCCGCTCCGACGCCAGCAAGAACACCAAGCAGAACCTGATGGTCTTCATCCGCCCGCGCATCCTGCGCGACGGGCCGAGCCTGGCTGGGCTTAGCGAGAACAAGTACCGCACCTTGCAGCAGACCACCCCGCTTCAGCTGCCAAACCTTGCGGGCGCAGAAGGTGGTACGCCACTGCTGCAGGTGTTCCCCGCCAGCCGAGCGCGCCTGGAAGGGGGCGACTGGTGATGCTGCCCTATCGCCTGGCACGGCAGACCGGCCTGGCCATGACCCCGACCGACAGCGGCTGGCAATTGTGGCTGCGCCGCGACGCCGACAGTGACCAGTTGCAGGAGCTGCTGCGTGTGCATGGCCAGCCCAGCGCGCTGGCCTACCTGGAGCCTGCGGCGTTCGACGAGCAATTGGGCCAGCTTTATCAGGGCGGCGATGCGGCCACCGAAGCGCTGATCGAAGGGATTGGCGACCAGGTAGACCTGGACAGCCTGATGAGCGAGATGCCGCGCATCGAAGACTTGCTCGAAAGCGATGACGAGGCGCCTGTCATCCGCCTGATCAATGGCCTGTTCGGCCAGGCCTTGCGCCTGCGTGCTTCGGACATTCATATCGAGACCTTCGAGCAGAGCCTGGTGGTGCGCCTGCGGGTCGACGGCCACCTGCGCGAGGTGCTGCGCCCGCCGCGGGCGCTGTCGGCGATGCTGGTGTCGCGGATCAAAGTCATGGCGCGGCTGGACATCGCCGAGAAACGCCAGCCCCAGGACGGCCGCATCACTTTGCGTGCGGCGGGGCGTGAGGTCGATGTGCGGGTGTCGACCTTGCCCGGCATCCATGGCGAGCGCGTGGTGATGCGTGTGCTCGACAAGCAGGCCAGCCTGCTGGCGCTGGACAACCTGGGCATGCCAGCAGCGGTGCTCGATGGCCTGCGCAGCTGCCTGGCGCGGCCCAATGGCATCGTGCTGTCCACCGGCCCAACCGGCTCGGGCAAGACCACTACGCTGTACGCCAGCCTCAACAGCCTCAACGATGGCAGCCGCAACATCCTCACCGTCGAAGACCCGGTGGAGTACGCCATCGCCGGTATCGGCCAGACCGCGATCAACCCGCGCGCCGGGCTGACATTCGCCACGGGCCTGCGGGCCATCCTGCGCCAGGACCCGGATGTGATCATGCTGGGTGAGATCCGCGACCAGGAAACCGCGCAGATTGCCGTGCAGGCCAGCCTCACCGGCCACTTGGTGCTGTCGACCCTGCACACCAACAGTGCGGTGGGCGCGGTGACCCGTTTGCGTGACATGGGCATCGAACCGTTCCTGATCGCCTCGTGCCTGCGCGGTGTGTTGGCACAGCGCCTGGTGCGGCGGCTGTGCCAGTGCGCGGTGGCGCAGCCGCTGCAAGCGGCCGAGCGTGACCTGTGGCCTGAACTGTGTGCATTGGGCAGCAGTTACCACGCAGTGGGGTGTGAGCTGTGCCAGGGCAGCGGTTATGTCGGGCGCCTGGGCCTGTACGAATTCATCGAACTGGACGCCGGCCTGATCGCGCTGCTGTACGACGGCGCCAGTGAGCAAGCCATGCAGGACTACTTGGCCGATCGTCGGCGCAGCCTGGTGGCCATGGCCAGTGATTGCCTGGCGCGGGGCGAAACCAGCCTGGCCGAAGTGCTGCGCGCGGTGCAGGGCTGAGCCATGCCGACTTATCGCTATCAAGCCGTCGACCTGGCCGGCAAAGCCCACAAGGCCAGCCTGCAGGCTGACAGCGAGCGCCATGCACGGCAACTGTTGCGTGAGCAGGGCTTGTTCGCCCGCCAATTGCAACGCCATGAGGCAGGTACCCGGCAACCCCGCCGCCAGCGCTTGAGCCGTGCACAGTTGTGCGAATTGACCCGCCAGTTAGCGACGTTGACTGGCGCGGGCATACCCTTGGTCGATGCCTTGGCCACACTCGAACGGCAATTACGCCAGCCGGCCTTGCACAGCGTGTTGGTCGCCTTGCGCGGCTCGCTCGCCGAGGGCCTGGGGCTGGCGCGTAGCCTGGCCCGCCAGGGGGCGCCGTTCAGTGGCCTGTACTGTGCGCTGGTCGAGGCCGGTGAGCGCTCCGGGCGGCTGGCCCAGGTGCTCACGCGCCTGGCCGATCACCTGGAGCAGGTGCAACGGCAACAGCACAAAGCGCGTACTGCCTTGATCTACCCCTGTGTGCTGATGGGCGTGTCGCTGGCGGTGGTGGTCGGCCTGATGACCTTCGTGGTGCCCAAGCTCACCGAACAGTTCGCCCACGCCGGGCAGAGCCTGCCGTTGATTACCGCCGTGCTGATCGGCCTGAGCCAAGGGCTGGTGCACGCCGGGCCGTGGCTGCTGGGGCTGGCGCTGGCAGGGGCGCTGCTCGCCAGCTGGCTGCTGCGCAAGCCGCATTGGTGCCTGCGCCGGGACGCGTGGCTGTTGCGCCTGCCACGTATCGGCAGCCTGCTGCAGGTGCTGGAAAGCGCACGCCTGGCGCGCAGCCTGGCGATTCTCAGCGGCAGTGGCGTAGCCCTGCTCGAAGCGTTGCAGGTGGCCACCGAGACGGTCGCCAACCGGCGCATTCGCCAGGCCATGGAACAGGTGCGCCAGCAGGTGCAGGGCGGCACCAGCCTGCACCGTGCGCTGGATGCCTGCCAACAGTTTCCGCCGTTGCTGGTGAACATGGTCGGCAGCGGCGAGGCCAGCGGCACGTTGGCTGACATGCTCGAACGCGTCGCCGACGACCAGGAACGCGGCTTCGCCCGCCAGGTGGACACCGCCATGGCGCTTTTCGAACCCCTGATGATCCTGGTGATGGGCGCCGTGGTGCTGTTCATCGTGCTGGCGGTGCTGCTGCCGATCATGCAACTCAACCAGGGCCTGCAACTGTGAACACAAGGAGTACTTCCATGCAGCATCGTCGTAACCGTCAGCGTGGTTTCACCCTCATGGAGATCATGGTGGTGATCTTCATCATCGGCCTGCTGATCGCCGTGGTCGCTCCCAGCGTGCTGGGCAACCAAGACAAAGCCATGCGGCAGAAGGTGATGGCCGACCTTGCCACCCTCGAACAGGCACTGGACATGTATCGGCTGGATAACCTGCGGTTCCCGAGCAATGAACAAGGCCTGGCTGCGCTGGTGAAAAAACCGGCCCAGGAGCCGCTGCCGCGTTCGTGGCGCAGCGATGGTTATGTGCGCCGCTTGCCGGAAGATCCGTGGGGTACTCCTTACCAGTACCGCATGCCGGGTGAGCATGGCCGGGTGGATGTTTACTCGCTGGGCGCCGATGGTGTGCCGGGCGGTGAGGGTCAGGATGCCGACTTGGGTAACTGGGCGCTGTAACCGATGCGCGATGAATCCAATGCCGCATGGGGCTGCTTTGCAGCCCTCTCGCGACACAAGGCCGCTCCTACAGGCCGGCGCTGTGCGTGTAGGAGCGGCCTTGTGTCGCGAAAGGGGCGCAAAGCGCCCCCAAAAGCCCATCAACACGGCTTCAGCCTGATCGAACTGCTGGTGGTACTGGCCATCGCCGGCCTGATGACCGGGCTCGCCGTGGCGTCGCTCGACAGCGGCAAGGCCAGCGTCGATCAGGCCTTGCAGCGGCTGGCTGCACAGGTTCACGTGCAGGCCGCCGAGGCACGGCATGCCGGCCAGTTACGCGGGCTGCGCTGGACCGGCCAGCGCCCGGAGTTCGTGCGGCGTGAACGCGATGGCTGGGTCGTCGAACCGGTCAGCCTGGGCGAGTGGCCCAAGGGCTTGCAGCCCGACTGGCCAGCCAGCCCGCAGCCGCGCCTGCTGTTCACCCCGCAAGGTTGGGCGCAACCGGGTTCGGTGCGCTGGCGCTGGGCCGAGGGCAGCCAGCAATGGGCCTGGAGCCGAGACGGCCGCCTGCAGACGGCGGCGCTGCCATGAAGCGCCAACAGCGTGGTTTTACCCTGCTGGAAGTGACCGTGGCCCTGGCGATTGCCGCCGTGTTGGCGGTCATCACCAGCCAGGTCCTGCGCCAGCGCCTGGCGGTGCAGGACAACTTGCAACAGCACCGCCTTGGCCTGCTCTGCGCCCGCGAACTGCAAGCCCGTTTCACCGTCGAGCAGTACTGGCCGGCCCACAATCAGGTGGATGGGCAGCTGAGCCAAGGCGGCCAGGTGTGCCATTGGCAGCTGAAACTGCGCCGCACCGGCGTGCGTGACCTGCGCAGGGGTGAACTGCTGCTGTTCGGCGACCGCGATCAGCGGCTGCCGCTTGGCCAATACAGTGTGTTTCTGGAGCGCCCATGAAGCGGCAGCAGGCAGGCCTGACCCTGATCGAACTGATGGTGGCCCTGGCCCTCACCGCGCTGCTCGGCGTCATGCTGGCAGCGTTGGTCAATGGCTGGCTGAAGGTGCGTGAGCGGTTGCAGGTGAGCAGCCAGGAGGCGTCGGTGCTGGATTTCTGCCTGGCCCTGGAGCGGCGCTTCGACAGCCCGGCCCTGCGCCGGGTGTATGACCAGCGATTGCCCTTGCCCAGCCGTTGGTTCGACTGGCAAGCGGCGAGCGGCCAACTGCTGTGGGTGGCGGCGACAGGCCTGCCCGAAGCCGAAGGCGGGTCGCGTCTGCAGCGCCAGCGTCTGCGCTTCGAGGCGCGTGAGCAACGCCTGCTGCTGGAAACCTCGGCGGACCTGTATGCCGCCTCGGCGCCGCGCTGGGTGTTGCGTGAACAGCTAGGGCGGGTGAGCGCGATGAACATCCTTTACCACCAGGGTGGCCGCTGGCTGCCCTGGCCTTCCGACCAACCCGCGCACCCCGGCCGTGGCGTGCGCCTGGAATTGCAACGTGATGGAGCACCGTATGCCTGCACCTTCGTCCTTCCCTGGGGGCGCTCATGAACCTTGACTGGCGTCGACGCTCACCGGCTCGACCTTGGCTGTTGGTGCGTCCTGGCAACCCTTGGGACTGGTTACTGGTCGAGAGCGGTGTCGCGCTACGCCAGGGGCAGGGCGAACCGCCGGCGAACCTGCAGGCACGGGTGGCGTTGATCGTGCCGGCCGAGCACTGCAGCCATTTCCAGTTGCCCGCACCGCCAGGGCTCAAACGGGAAGAATGGCCATTGCTGCTTGAAGATCGCTTGCTGCAAGGCGCGGATGAGGTGGTGTGCGGGTATTTGGGGCGCGAGGCCGGGCAAGTTCGGTTACTGGCGGTGGCGCGCGAGCGCCTGGACGATTGGCGCGGGCAATGCGCTGAGTGGGGGCTGATGGCCGAGCGTTGCTGGGCCGAATTCCAGTTGCTGCCGGCTCCCGAGGCGGGGGCCGCCTGGTGGTGGCGCAAGCAAGACGGGGTCAGCCTGCTCAAGGGGCTGAGCGAAGACGCTGGCGAGCATTGGCTGGCCTGGCCTGAAGCCATGGGCGAGGTGCTGGTCGAACCCTGGCCGCAGTTACGCAGGCTACTTCTAGAAGGCCAGTGGCCTACAGCATTGGCAGCGCTCGACAGCTTGCCTGGCCTGTTCGAGCAGCGGCGGCGTCGCACGTTGGCGGGGCCGACGCGGCAGCAGTGCCAGCTCATGGCTGCCTGTCTGCTGTTGGCATGCACCTGGGGCAGCGTGTGGGCGGCCCAGCAATGGCGCCAGGCCCAGCTCTGGAAAGCCCAGGTGATTGCCGTGACGGGTGAGCAGGCGGGCCCCAGGCAGGCGGCGCAGGCGCTCAAGCGCCTGCGTGAGGCCGGCTTGCAGCAGCAAGTGCGCCTGCGTCAGCTCGACGATTTACAAGGGCGCTTGCACGCCTGGCTGAGTGAGCATCCCGGCTGGCGCCTGCAAGCGGTGCGCTTTGATGGCCAGCGCTGGCATGTGCGGCTGGAGGGCGAGGGCGCCACACCTCCTTGGCGCGAGATGGCCAGTGCGGTGGGCGCTCAGGTGCAGGTCAGTGGCGGCGAGTCGTCGCCAACCGTGGTGTTCGACTTGGAGGTGGCGGCATGAGCACGGCGTGGATGCAGCGTCACCGTTTGCCGCTGGCCGTGTGCCTCATCGCGCTGCTGTCGAGCGTGCTGCTGCTACGTGAAGGCGTGGCGCAATGGCGCGCGCTGAGCCAATGGCAGGCGCTGGCGCAAATGGCAGTAGGTTTGCAGGGCGGTGCGACGCTGAACCTGGAGCGTCTGCGCCAGTCGGCTCAGGCGCGGCAGATCGAATTACTGGAGGTGGTCACGCAGGGCGAGGCCTGGCACCTGCGCGGTCAGGTGGGCGATGAGCAGGCCTTGCTGGGTTGGGTACGTGCGCTGCAGGCCGAAGGCGCACAGCCCTTGCAGTGGGGGCTGGAGCAAGACACCCAGGGCATGCGCTTCGACCTGGTACTTCGGCCATGAGCCGGGGCGCAGTGGCGTGGTTGCTGCTGGTGTTCAGTGTGACCTTACTGGTGCAGTTGCCCGCCAGCTGGCTGGTGCGTGGCTTCGGGGTACCGGCCGCAGGTGTGAGCGGCAGCCTGTGGCAGGGGCAGGCGCAGCAGATCGGCCCGTTCGGACCGTTGCAATGGTCCTTACAGCCTTGGCGTTTGCAAGGGCAGGGCGCGCTGGGGTTTCAGGGACAGGCGTGGCACGTGCAGGTCCACGGTTGGCCCTGGCGCTGGGAGGGGGAAGTGCGCCCGGCTGCGGCACAGGTGACGGTACCGGCGGCGTATCGCCTGGCCGGGCAGTGGCAGGGTTGGGTGCGTGTACAGGGTGCGTGGCGGCAATGCCTGGCCAGCGATGGGCGCCTCACGGTTACAGACTTGGCGCTGAGTGAGCCCTGGTCGCTGGGGTTGGGGCATGGCCGGGTCGAGGTGCAGTGCCGCGGGGGTTGGCACCTGTTGGGGCAGTTGCTGCAGCCAGGGCAGCATCAGCTCGACGTGGATGCCGATGTCCGGGGGCGACAGGCCCAGATCGCCATCGCGCTGCAACCCGATGCTGCCCTGACCCCACTGCTGCGCGGCGCGCAGTGGCTGGGGCCGGAGGCAACGACAGGGCAGCGGCGAGTCCGTTGGTAACCACCCGGATCTTCGGCCAAGCGCCCCCCCTGTAGGAGCAGCCTCGTGCTGCGAAGAGGCCGGTGACAACACACTAAATCTCCGCTGCTGCCACGGGCCTCTTCGGAGCACAAGGCTGCTCCTACCGGTGGGCGCAGTGGCTGGGGCCGGAGGAAACGACAGGGCAGCGGCGGGTCCGTTGGTAACCACCCGAATCTGCGGTGAAACGCACCCCCCCCTGTAGGAGCAGCCTCGTGCTGCGAAGAGGCCGGTGACAACACACTAAATCTTCGCTGCTGCCACGGGCCTCTTCGGAGCACAAGGCTGCTCCTACCGGGGTGTGCAGTAGCTGGGGCCGGAGGCAACGGCAGGGCAGCGGCAGGTCCATTGGTAACCACCCGGACCTGCGGTGGGCGAGGGGTCAGTCCGCCTTGCCCTGGGTACTCGATACCCATTGCTCGCTGCGGTTATGCCCGCTGGTACGCAATACCCCAAGATCAAGCGCATTCTCGCCGTCAGCCGCGCCCTTGCCCTTGGTGAACTCAGCCACTGCTGTGCCCAGGTCCACCGGCGAGTTGGACACGTCAATCGACACATCGCGGCGATAGTCGCTGCCACTCAGGGTCTCTTGGCTAATCGCATTGGCGCTCAGCTCGACATCACCCTTGGCCGACTGCAACCGCGCGCCGACCAAGTGAGCGTCGCCCGCAACCTTCAGCGCGATGCCTTCGCTGCCCTTGAGCGTGGTCTGCCTGGCCACGGTGTCGCGCTGTTGATGCGACAGGTCCAGGCGCAAGGTCGGTGAGAAACCAGGTTCGGCCTTGCTCAAGGCTGGGCCGGCTTTTTCGCCGACCTTGCTACCCAGCGGCCCTGCCAGCGCGGTGGCGGCGTTGGTGTAGCCTTGCGGGTTCTTTTCCCGGCTCAGGCGTGCGTCAGCTTTCACGGTCAGGCTATCGACGCTGTCCTTGCGGCTGGCAATGCGCAGATCGCCGCCGACCTCACCGGTAATACGCCCTGCTTCCAGGCTGGCACCTTCGATGCGTGTGTCGCCACGGCTGTGCAACTGGATACCCTCAGCGCGCAGCTGGCTGGCGTTCCAGGTCTGGTTGTCGCGTTTGTCCAGGGCGACCTGGGCGCGGCCATGCAGGCCACGGGTATCGGTATCCCCCTTGGCCATGTTGAAACCGGCCCCCGCGGTGATGTCGAGGTTGTCGCGTTGCTCCCGGTTGCTGGATGCTTCCACCCGCATGCCGCCCCCGGCGGCGTTGAGCACGATCTGTTCGGCTGAGGCGTGCAGCCCCTGCAGGTGCAAGGCGATGTCCTCGCGGGCACGGCTGCTCAGCGTCAGTGTGCCGGCGCTGTCGAAGCGGGCATCGACAGCCTGGCTGGCATCCTCGTTCTGCTTGCCGTGGTTGAAGTGCCCGCCGATGCCGCCCCCTTTCGTTGCGCCGGTCTTGACCGCAAGCTCCAGGCCGCCGCCCAGGTTGCTGCCCTTGGCCTGTTGGGTATCGCTGCCTGCGGTGACCTGCAAGCGGCCACCACTTTCCAGCAGGGTATCCCCGACCTTGGCGTCACGGCTGCCGATACGCGTCCCCTCCAGCTTCAGGTCGCCATCACTGCTCAGGTGAACATTTCCCTTGGCATCGATCTGCGCAACCTGGGCCTTGGTCTGCGCGCTGTCTTGCTGGTGGTGATCAAGGTAGCCGCGGGCGTCGACGCCGGTGCTGCCGGGGCGATTGCCGACCTTGGCCCAGGCATTGCCGTCAAGCTGGCCTGCTGCCTGGGTATTACGGTCATTGGCTTGGGACAACGACAAGGTGCCCCCACTGCGCATGGCCACGTTGCCTTCGCCACCGTCGATGCGCGTGCCTTCGTACAGGCCATCGCTGCCCAGCTGTACCTGGATGCCCTGTTGCCCATAGAGGCTTCCGGGCACGGCGGTACTGACGGTGTCCTGTTTGCCCAGCGAGCCGCCCTTGCCGGCGGCGCGAACATTGAGGTCGTTGCCGCTGCTGGTGTCCACGCGGGCATCGCCGCCATAGGCCATGCGCTGCACGGTATCTACCTGAGTGTTCTCGGCTGCCCGCAGGGTGTGCTGCGAGGCGTCGATCAGCAGTTTCCCGGCGTTGGCCTTCCACGCGGTGCCCTGGTCATCAATGACACCGGCCTTGACCTCGACCGTTGCACCGGTCAGCTCACTCACCTGGGCCAAGCTGCGGCGTTGGTTCTCCAGGCGTTTGAGATGGTCCACGGTCATGTCGGCGCCGACGCTCGGGGCCACCATCGCGTCTTCGGGCGAGGCTTGCTGAAAGCGCGCGGCCTCCTCACCGAGCACCAAGCGTTCGATGGGGCGGGTGAGGTCACGGTATTCCACGCTGGCGCCGAGGCTGCCGGCCCAGTTGTCTGTGACGCTTTCACGCTCATGGGTTTCTTGCGCTGCACGGTTCTCGATGTGCTTGGCAGTGACCTTCAGTTGCTGGCCGGCATCGACGCGTGCGGCTTCGGTGAGCAAATGCTCGGCCTCCAGCTTCACCCCGGCGCTGGCTTTCAATTCGCTGCCTTGTACCGTGCTGTTGCGTTCGAGCTGAGTCTGGGTGTTGTGATGGCCTGCGAAGGCGCTGCCCAACCGGTCGATACCCCCCGTCACTTTAACGCTGCCTCCGCTCTGGCTGTTTTTGCTGATGGACTCGCGCTCATTGCGGGTTGCACCCAGGGAGATGTGCTTGGCGGTCACGTCCAAGTCACCGGCGCTGGCCTGGACTTTGGAACCATTGACCTGCAAATGGGCGTCGCTTTGCAGGCCTACCGAGGCACCCTTGAGTTCGCTGGACACCTGTGATGTTTCCTGCGTCGTGCCGGTCGTGGTAGCGACCTGATAGCCCAGGCTGGCCTCGTACTGACGCGAGTCCGGCTTGCCATCCTGCGCCTCTTCAGTCTGCTTGGCGCCGACACTGAGGCCACGTTGCTGGTGCCGGGTGTCGGTTTCGTTGCGCGACTGCGCGCTGTCGATCACCAAGTCGCCTTTGGCTTCTACCTGCAAATGTTTGCCTGCTTCGACCTTTGCCCCGTGGATACGCAGTTCGTCGGCGCTGGCCAGGCGCAGGTTGCTGCTGGACGAGACGTCGCTGACCAGTACCTGGTCCTTGCGTGTGGTGTGCTTGCGGTCGCTGCCGATCAGGCCGAACAGTTTGCTGTCGCTCTGGTGATCGGTCGAGGTGCTGCTGCCGCGGTCGGCTTCGATCGCCAGCAGGCCGTTTTCGCTGTAGAGCACCGAGTCTTCCTTGCCATGCACCTTGCTGCCTTTGATGGTGACCTGGTCGGCCGTCATGTTCAGCTTGCCGTCCGTCGTCACACTGCTGCCAGCCACGACCTGCGCTTGGGTGTCATTGCCTTTGCGGTCACCAAAGAAGGTGCCGGAGACCAGGTCGCCGCGGTAATTGCGTTGGGTGCCGCTTTCCTGCAAGGCCGTGGTCCCGACCTCGATGTGCCGGGCCTTGAGTTGCATGTCGCTGTTCGCATGCAGCGTGCTGCCTTCAACCTTGAGGGCGTCGGCTGCCGTGAGGGTCAGGCGCCCGGCATTCAACGTGCTGCCCCGGGCTGTTTCGCGGGTTTGCTCGGTATCGCTGTCGCCGCGCCACAGGTCCTTGCGGTGGCGCACCTGTTCGGTGATGTGTTTGCTGTCGATGCCCGCCACGATGTCCAGGTTGCCGGCACTGTTGACGTTCAACTCACCCCCTGTACTCACGTCGGCGGCCAACAGGCGCATATCGGCACCCGATTGCAGCCGAACGTTGTCATGGCCGCGCAACTGCGTGCCCTGCTGTTGACGTTCGCGGGTGGTGCGCTCGCGGTTGTAGGTTTCGCGGGTGATGAAGAGGAACTTCTTGTTCCAGTTTTCGCGATCGTGCTGGGTGTTTTCCAGGCTGTCGGCGTCCAGGGTGAGCTTCTGCCCGGCCGTGACCACCACCTGTTGTGCCTGGCCATCGACGGCGCGCAGGGTCAGGTCGTCGGCGGCGCTGAGGGCCAGGGCGCCCCGTTCGCTGTGCAGTTCGGCGCGGGTGTCGGCCTTGCCGCTGATGTGCAGGCTACCGGCTGACTGGATGTCGATACCGTCGGTGGCATGTGCCTGAACGGGCCCCATGCGCACGCCCGCGCCTTCGGCGGTGCTCACCACGCGGATGCGCCCGGCGCGCATGGCCCCGAACAGGCTGGCGTCGATACTGGCCGCTGTGCCGGGCAAGTGCTCGACCACCTGGCCGCTGGCCTGGTCGATGCGGTTGCGGCCCACCGTGACGTTCAGTTCACTGCCGGCCATGAGCAGCCCTTTGCTGTCTACCTGCGGCGCGATCAGGTCAAGCGCGCCGGTGCTGTTGCTTTGGCCACCGGGCAGTACCTGCAGGGCGCCGCTGGCATTGAGGGTGTCGAGGTACTTGAGTTGCTGGTCTTCGAATTCTGGGGTGCCGACCACGAAGCCCGCGCGCGTGGTGTTGATGAAGCTGCCCCCGTTGAGGGTAATGCCATTGGGGTTGGCCAGGATGTAATCGGCGGGGCGGCCGAAGATTTCCTGCGGCCCCTCGATCAGCGAGGCGTTGCGGCTGATCACTTCATTGAGAATGGTCGAAGCCGCCTGGCCCTGGAACTGCGGGTTGGCGGCCAGGGCACCGGCCAGTTGCGATTGGCCGGCCTGGGTGGCGTTGTTCAGCACCACGCCGGGGTTGCCGACGTTGTAGTCGAGGAACTGGTTGTGTGACAGGCCGCCGGCGTTGGGGGCGACAATGTCGATGACTGGCACACCATGGCCATTGTTGATGACCGGGGTGCCACCTGGGCCGGTAGCGGCTTCAAGGCCGCCTTGGGCCAGCACGCTGCTGGAGCCGAGCAGGGCGAGGAAGATGGCCCAACGCAAGGTATCCGGGCGGGTAGACGTCAACTGCGAGCGCGTTTGCATGGTCTCGTTCTCTTTTTTTGTGGGGTGAATCAGATGCTCAGGTTCCACTCCAGCACCCAGAAGCCCGGCTCCAGAAGCGCGCGGGGCAGGTCACTGGTGTACAAGGCGCGCTGGTAGTCGAGGCGCACGCGGCTGTCGG
Organism: Pseudomonas sp. DCB_AW; assembly: GCF_026240895.1. Lineage (NCBI taxonomy): Bacteria > Pseudomonadati > Pseudomonadota > Gammaproteobacteria > Pseudomonadales > Pseudomonadaceae > Pseudomonas > Pseudomonas sp. DCB_AW. The sequence continues at coordinate 3,434 of NZ_JAPFCE010000045.1, read as the reverse complement.
GCAAGCTCAATTCGATGCCGGCTGCCGCGCCTGCCAGGCGTTGAACGGGGCTGTCGCGAGCCAGCCGGGTCCAGCCCTGATCGAGGCCGGCATAGGGCCGCAGCTGCGCCGGTCCGGCCCAGGCCGGCGTCAGCGGATAACTGAAGGTGTTACGCCAGACGGCACTGCTGGCGCCGGAGTAAGTGCGCAGGCGGAACCCGCGCACAGCGGAATCATCGCTGGCCAGCAGTTGCTCGACGGCCGGCAGCCGGTCGCGGCTGTACTGCAGGCCCAGTTCGCTCTGCCAGCGCCAGGGCCGCTGCGCCGGGCCTTGGCGCAGGTGCAGCAGCGTGCCGCGGTACTTGCGAAAGTCTGGGCGTGGGCCCAGCGCACTGGGCGCTGAAGCGTCCGCGCCAAACCAGCCCACCCCTTGGGCGAACCCGAGGTAGCCGTGCCACAGGCCGCCTTCGAGCCACAGCAGGTTGATGCCGGCTTCCACCGTGGTCAGGGTGGGGCTCTGCAGGCTCACGGCCTTGCCGCCGGTGCGGTTGGTGAGCTGCTTGCGGTCCAGCCGGGCGCTGGCGCTGAGCATGCCCTGCTGGTTGCGCCATAGCACCCGCTCGGCGCTGAGCCCCAGAAAGCGGCTGTTGCCACTGCTGGTCTGGCGCCCTTGGGGTATGGGCGCGCGGTAGCTCAATTGGCTGGCGCTGGCGGCGAAGGTCCACGGGCCGTACGGAATGCTGTAGTACGCCGTGACACCGTTGCTTCGCCCCGGCGCATCGATGACGGTCCTGGCCAACGACAGGCGCAGGTCGTCGTTCAGGCCAAGCGGGCTGTCCAGGCCAATGCCGAGGTTCAGGCGATGGCGGCCGGTCAGTTCGCTGCCACGGTTGTCCAGGCGGCTGTCCAGGTGCCAGCGCGAGGCGGTCTTGTGGGGCTGAACCACTACTCGGGTGCCGCCCTGCAGGGCGCCGGGCAGCAAGTCGACACTCAGTTCATAGGCACGCAGGCGGTTGAGTTGGTCGAGCCCTTGCTCCAGCGCCGGTAGGTACAGCGGCTGCCCCAGCACGTCAGGAAAAGCGCCACGCAAGGAAAGCGGCAGGTCGGCACCAAGTTCGATCGACTCGACGAAGCCTTCGCTGATGAGGATGTCCAGCGGCGCGCCATCCTCGGGTGGCTGGCTCAGGTAAGGGCGGCTGGTGGGGTAGCCCGCCTGCACATAGCGCTGGGTGATGGCCTTGAGCAGCAGGTTGATGTCGACGATGCCCATGCAAGGCTGCATGAAGGGCCGCACGGTCGCTTCCAGTGCCGTGCCCGGCACCTGCCGATGGCCTGCCAGACGAACGCCTGTCACGGCCCAGCAGTGGCTGTCGGCCGCCTGTATGGCCTGGTTTTCGTCATCGCCTGGCGGGGCGGGGGCACGCTGCCAGCGCTCGAGCCGTTGTTGCTGTTCCAGCTGGCGCAACGTTTGCTGCTGGTCGCGCAACTGCTGGCTGGCCAGGTCGTCGGCCCAGGCCAGGGGGCTGGCCAGCCAGCAGGCAAGCAGGCTGCTGGCAATGATGCGTATTCGGTACGGCATTGAAGCACCCCGCAGATGACGTACGGATTTCGTATTCGTCTGCGTGGATGCTAAGAATTAAGTGATTCGCTTGGATGCAGTACGCCGCCTAAGCGGATGTCAGGCGGGTTCGCGGTCGAAGGTGCGAAAGCTCCTACACGATGAGGGGTATGTAGGAAGCATGGAAGTGCAGCCATTGAGCCAGTCCCGTGCAGCGAGCGTTAGTTTTTAAGCTGCTCTTGGGGTCGCAGGCCTTGAATGATTGTCGCAGTCGACAGCAGCAGGCGGAGTGGGTTGTGTTTCGAGGGGATGAACATCAGCTCCCGATAGTACTTGGCTGCCTGCTCATCTTTTGCGTCCACAACGATGAAGGCCACCCCCGAGTGCTTTGAAACCGTGTAGATACGACGGAAAAAGTCGGCCATCAGCCGCTGTCCAAGCCCCTTTCGCTGCATGCGCTGATCAACAGCCAGGCGACTCAGCATGGCTGCCGGCATGGGGTACCGAGGCATCTTCCTCGCCTGTTCTTCGCTCAGCTCATCGAGCGCTACTGAAGTATTCGCAAGGGTGTAGTAGCCAAGCAGCATCCCGTCCTCCAGGTACATGAAGGTGCGCGAGACATTGCGCTTTTCGTCCTGGCCGGCTTGCTGGGCTATGTAGGTATTCAGAGCGGGGTGGGTAGAGCAGTCGAACGAAGTTCGATCAATCGTCTTATCGAACGCTATGGTGATGAATTCCATCGCAAGGCCTTAGCGCAAGGCAAGTAAGTTGCGAAGCGCTTCATTGGGCTCTGGAGGGTTATCGAGCAACTGATCGGCGATGTCGGCGTCCAGAACAGTCATGCCTTCCTGATCGAAGTTCAAAACCTCATCTTCGATTACAGAGCGAACAGCCAGGGCAGCAACCACCTTTTTGAGTTCGGCCAGTTCTTTTTCCATGTCGGACAAGTGTGGTGCACGGCTGGTACGCCCGCGAGATGTGCCTGAGCTCAATACGCGGACGCTCAGGCTTTTTGTCGCATGCTCCTCAACTACTGCACCCGCATTGCGATAAGCTGTGACCATGCCACTCTTGCTGTGCAAGGCGATGACGCCTTTCCTGCCGGCAATTGGGAGGCGTGCTTTTGATTGCAATTGCTTGTTCACAGTGAGTCCCTCTGGGTATGCCGATCGTAGCACATACAGCTTGACACCAAGTTCCAAGCATTGATTACAAGTCGCTACAAGCGCCCTGTCAGGGGCGGATCTCGATCAATGTCCCGTCCTTGACCAGTTCCCAGACTTCCTGCATGTCGCGGTTACGCATGGCAATGCAACCGTCCGTCCAGTCCAGGGTATGGAAGTACCACTCCGGGTATTCGTCGTTGATCGGCGTGCCATGGATCATGATCATGCTGCCGGCGCTTACGCCTTCGCGGGTGGCGCGGGCGGCGTCGCTGATGTTCGGGTAGTTGATGTGCATGGCCAAGTTGAAACGGTCGCTCTGTTTGCGCCAATCCAACCAGTAGAGGCCCTCGGGGGTCTTCTTGTCGCCTTCGCGTTCCTTGGCGCCCTTGGGCTGCTTGCCCAGGGAAATCCGGTAGGTCTTCAGTGGCTCACCACGGCTGATCAGTTGCAGGCGGCGCTCGGACTTGATCACCAGCACCTTGTCGATGAGCGGCTGCATGGCGGCCTGCGATTGCGACTGCGCAGGCGCCGGTGGCTGCGGCTTGCGAATGATGGTCTCGGTGAAGGCAGCCTGGGACACCGAGGTAACGCAAAGGCAGAAAAGGGCAAACAACCAGCGCATGAAGCAGCACCTGCAGGCTTAAGTAGTGGGCGAGACGTTCATCGGCGGCAGGTACTCATGGCCTATGGGGTAGTGCTGCCCGATGCGGTCGCGATAGTAGCATTCTAGT